>CAZQNI010000179.1:0-4258 GCA_964594255.1 uncultured bacterium
AAGCAGATACAGGAAATTGGAAGAAATTCCCGATTTCAATATGAGGTGTACAATACGCCCCGGATTAACCGGAATAGCGCAGGTTTACAAAGGAAAATATGATCGTCTCGAGCGTAAGATAAAATACGATCTTTTATACTTAAAAAAGCGAAGTTTTATGCTCGACGCGAAGCTGGTTTTACTTTCTTTTTTTGTAACTTTATTTGGCAGGTGGGAGTAGCAAAAAATAACAGACGACCGATGACCGAAGGTCGAAGACCGTTGACCGTTAACGGTAAAAAAACAGCCCATTAGACCGGGATTCAATCACACTGTTAACTTCATGAGTTTTTTATATAATTTTTCGTGTCCTCTTACGCAGTGCTCAAGTGAGAACTTCTTCTTTACAACTTCCCTTGCCCTTACTCCCATTTCTTTTCTTATTTTAGAATCTTCCAGTAGATTCAAAACCGCATCTGTAATCCCATCCGGATTCCCCGGATTTACAATCAATCCAGTTTTTCCCTCACTGACTACCTCAGGAATACCTCCCACTCTGCTCGCGATAACAGGTAATTTCATGGACATTGCTTCAATTATAGAGAGAGGTGTACCCTCGGTTATTGAAGGCAGGATGAAAATGTCCATAAGAGAAAGAAGCTGTGGTATATCTTCTCTGAACCTTAAGAAATATATATCCCGTTCGAGTCCCAGGGAAGAAACTAATCTCGTGAGACGTCGGTAATATCCCTCTTGTGTCGATAATATTTTTCCGATAATAAGTAATTTTAGATTTTTGTATTTTTTCTTAAGTTCACCCATGGATACAATCAAATTCTCATAACCCTTGACCCAGCTTATATTTCCCACTGAGCCTAAAACTATGTCATCGCAACTTAAATTTAATTCTTTTTTCAAATTAATCTTTTTCTTTTTTCCTATTAAAGTATGGTCAAATTTTTCGATATCCACCGGTTCGTAAATAAGTACCTCTTTAACACTTGAGCCCGTCAGATAATAGTTTCTGGTGTTTTTCGATATGTGTACAAAGCTGTCCGCGACGAACCTGGTAAAAGGTCGGAGTGAATTTATTAAAAATTTCGGGTAAAGTGTCTCATGAAAATGCCATACGACTAACCGTCTGGTAAATAAAGCGGCTAAAGCCCCCTGAAAATTCAATAATCCGTGAAGGTGAACAATATCGATCTCCTTTAGTTTTATAATTCTAATGAGGGAATAAATAGATGGAATAAAATTGATAAGATAACTTATATTCAAAAAGAATGTCTCAAAGTTTCTGATAAAATGCGGGGTTCCCAATCCGCAGCGATAGACTGTTACTCCTGCTTTTTTAAGATAATCAGGAGATTCTCCGTTCCCCTTTGGGACTGCTTCCGAGTATTCTATTCCTCTTTCTTTCAGTTTCTTCGCAATTCTAGAGATACGTACGTGCGCTCCGCCAATCCTGTCATCCAATAAAACGTTCAGAACTTTAATTTCTTTTTTCATTTTAAAAGCAGCACCAATCCCGCAGCAATGAACATTATTGTATAAGAAAAGCTCGACATGAGGTCTCCCCTCATAGCAAGTAGGGAAAAACCAAGAAAGAAGGGATAGTATGCGGATATAAGTTCGGTTGAGTCAGCGGTGGATACTTTCCAGTGGTATTCATCGAGGGATGAAAAAAGTACTCCAATCAAAACTGCGAATACAATCAATCCAATTACGCCAAAATTGATATAACCTTCAAAAGGAAGCGGACAGGAAAGATTGATCTGGGGGTAAGAGAAATAAATTGCGACTGCACCTCCTGAACCCACAGGCTTTCCTTTCCAGAGAGCCCTTGGTATCCAGAAGAGGAGCGGACCTGACAGCTGTTTTCCCCAGGTAATACCTTCTTTTGCTACATATTCGATGGTATGCACACTCATCTCATAGGCGTCAAAATGGGGCGAAGTATAGGCTGTTTTTGGTCCCGATAATCTGAAATCCGAAAGAGATACAGTCTCTGCCGTTCTGTGACGCAGCACATGACTCAAAGGAAAGATAAAGAGTATTCCGATAAAAAGTATTGCTGCGATGCAGCCCTTCCCCCTCTTCCGCTTCCTGAATAACATTGCAGCAAACCCAAGAATAATAGTGCCTGCCCAATATCTTGGAGTGGCCAGAGGATTATTAACGAGCAGGTTGATTAAAATCGAAGCAATTAAAAGAATCCACCACTCGCGTTTATTTATCCATCTATTTTTTAAAATAATAAGACCGGTAAAAGAAAGGAGAGGTATAAATCTAAGCAATTTATCTATAATAATCATGAGAGGATTGTAAGGTATAGAGATAAGTACCGCTCTATACGCTCCCCGAATAAGAAGATTTTTCACACCAAAGACAAATAAAAAGCAGATGAAAATAATAAAGGAGAGATAGATGGAAAGATAGACTCCTCTTTCGCCTATTTCAAATCGATTCAAAGAAGAAAATAACCTGCTTGTGTGGGGTTTCTTAACGGAGTAACCGAACTGGTAGGAAACCACCCATGTAAGGATAAGTAGATTAGTGCAGCAGATCGAAAAGCCCTCTTTTTCCGAAAGCCACAAAGGAAATTTTCCGGAGATATACTGAATTAGGGGCGTGAGGAAGAAAAAAACAAATATGAAAAACCAGTGAATAAGGTTTAACGAATAAATCCGTTCTCTCTGTTCTTTAATTATAAAAAAGATGCTTATAAATCCAATAACTGCAAAAGTTACTACACTACAGATAAAAGTAATTTTAACCTCCTAAAAATACTTTATACATGATTATAACATTTATTTAAGAAAAAGTCAACAAAGGTCAGGAAATTCCATAATTCAAAAAACAGTTTTCTGCTTTTGCATATTTGGTAAGTCACTTGTAATGTATGCGTTATGGGAATAAGGTCTGTATACCATTGGAAAAAAAGAAACAAAGGGGTTGACAATTATAGTATATTTATATAATTTAATATTGTATAATTGAAATGAATAATGTAGAAAAATTTAAAAGAGGATTTTTCTATGACCAAATTAAGAGGTTTTATATTAAAAAACATAAAAGTATTGTTGAGAATCTTCTTTCCTTGTCCTTTTGGAAGTGAAGAAGGTCTAATGAGAAAACTATTACCGGTATTAACTCTTCTTTCCTTGGTTTGTCTTGGCGCAGAGTGGGACTATACGGGAACAGCCTATTATGTAGGGGATGAAGATGGAAACCCCACGAGTATCTTTAGGGACGGCGATTATTGGTATATGGTAGGAAATGATAACGACAGCGTCTATCGATACGATAATGATTGGTCATATATGGGAACAGCCTATTATATAGGTAATGAAGACGGCGGGGCTACAGACATATGCAAAGAAGGCGATTATTGGTATATGGTAGGAAATGATAATGACAGCATTTTTCAATACGATGATAATTGGTCGTATACCGGAACAGCCTATTATGTGGGTGGGGAAGACGCAACTCCCACAGGAATATGCAAAGATGGTTCCTATTGGTATATGATAGGAATAAGTAACGACAGCGTCTATCAATATTATGATAATTGGTCGTATACGGGGACTGCCTATTATGTAGGTAGTGAAGATGGAACTGCACCACAAATACACAAAGATGGTACTTACTGGTATATGTCGGGATATGATAATGACAGCGTATATCGATATGATAATAACTGGTCTTATACGGGAACCTCCTATTATATAGGTAATGAGGATAGCTGGCCCTCAGGGATCTATAGGTATGGAGATTACTGGTATATGTCGGGTAATGATACTGACAGCATCTACAGATACGAGGCGGCAACCTCTATATCACCCAGCAGCCCGACCCTTATCCGGATATTCGATAATGCGATATTCAATGCTTATCCTCCACCTTATGCTTGTACCTTATCCGTTACCTCTACCGACCCTCAAAGCGATGATATCCAGTACGAATTCCAGTGGGATACGGATTATGGATTTTTGAGTGCGTCTTCTGAGACCACTGCAACGTATTCTTCGGGGGCAACTGCCGTCGAGACTATTTTGCTTGGCGCAACTCCTGCCGAAGCGGAAACTCTCTTTTACTGGAAAGCACGGGCAAGGGATCCGGGCGGTTCAAACACATGGTCCGACTGGAGTGTAGTCCGTTCCTTTACCATGGATATGGATCTTGGGAATGGTTTTCCATACTGGTACCAGATTTCAGAACATCAATTTGATCAGTGCTCAAGGGATAATGTAATTGTTCAGGGTAATTCGGTTGTGTT
>CAZQNI010000180.1:0-4252 GCA_964594255.1 uncultured bacterium
CTTTTAGGTAGAGCGATATATAATATACTTGATAACGCTCTGGATGCCTGTAAGGAAAAAGGGCATATAGTTGTTTCGGTTGAGAAAAAGAAAAAAAGGATTAATATTCTAATAGAAGATACGGGAGTTGGTATGGACAAAAGAACTTTATCCTCCATTTTTGATTTATTTTTCAGCAAAAAAGACGGAGGTGTTGGAGTTGGAATGGCTGTAGCTAAAAGGATTATAGAATCCCATAATGGAGATATTAAAGTAAAGAGCAAACCCGGCAAGGGCAGCAAGTTTTCAGTAACTCTTCCGCAGGAATAAAATGAATAAGATTCTTATTGTTGAAGATAACGAAAATTTCAGGAAAATGCTGGAGCTTAATTTCGGGAAAGCGAATCTTGCTTTTGAATCTTGTGCTTCTGCCGAGGAAGCTTTTGATGTTTTTAACAGGGATATCTTTTCGGTAGGCGTTTTTGATCTTAAGCTACCAGAAATGGGTGGCTTGGAGCTATTGACCAAAGTGCTTGAAGTGGCACCCGAGTTTCCCGTTTTTATCATAACAGCATACGGGGATATAAAAACCGCTGTAGAAGCAGTGAAAAAAGGAGCTTTGGATTTCATTCAGAAACCCTTTGATCCGGATTTTTTAATTGATAAAATAAAAAAAGAAATAAAGAAAAGATCTTTTCCTTCAAAAAAGCAAATAGTAGGCAATTCGGCTCTTTTAAAAGAAGCAATAGCGCTTGGGAAGAAAGTTGCGGTAACTGACCTTACGGCTTTTCTGTTTGGAAAGAGCGGAACCGGTAAGGAATTGTTTGCCAGGGCTATTCATGACTGGAGCCCAAGAAAAGAGGCTCCTTTTGTTGTCTTGAATTCTGCGGCAATACCCGAGACTCTTCTTGAGAGCGAGTTGTTTGGTATAGAAAAAGGTACTGCTACAGGTGTTTCTAAAAGAATAGGTAAAATTTCTCAAGCTTCAGGAGGTACACTTTTCTTTGATGAAATCGGAGATATGCCGCTTTTGCTTCAATCGAAAATCTTGAGAGTTATTGAGGAAAAAGAATTTGAGAAAGTGGGTGGAAGAGAGAGACTTAAAGTCGATGTCAGAATAGTTTGTGCTACAAATAGAGATCTGGAAACCATGGTGGAGAAGAAAAGTTTTAGAGAAGACTTATATTACCGTTTAAATGTATTTCCGATTCATTTGCCACCTCTTAAGGATAGACTTGAGGATATTGAAGTTCTTGCAAAACATTTTATTGATTTATATGGCGGCAGTATTCCAGGTAAAGTTAAAGGTGTTAGTGACGGAGCTTTTATGAAATTGAAACAACATGAATGGAAAGGGAATGTGCGTGAACTTGAGAATGTTGTAAAGAGAGCTTTAATTATTTGTGATGGTGATGTTATTGAAGATGAAGACATTGTTTTTCATGGGAAAAGGAGGGAGGATAAGAGGATTGAAGGTCTTAGTCTTCGAGAGTTAGGAGAAAGAGCAAAAAAAGAGACGGAAATCAAGATGATTAGAGAAGCCCTGAGGCAAACTGAGGGCAACAAAGCACAAGCCGCACGGCTACTTAATATTTCGTACAAAACTCTCTTTAATAAACTTAATGAATACGACCTCGATAAATAAATTAAATATTAAAAATAAAAAAGCAAAATTACATGTAAAAATGTAAAAATATCTCTTGAGATAACGGTGAATATTGAAAAATTATTTGTGTTATTTGTTGTTTCTGTTTTTTATTAATCTTTAAATTTTGATTTGTCATTTTCCATTTTGATATTTGATTTTTAAATTATTATGTGTATAATATTAGTGTTTTTGAGGTTTTATTCCTTGGATATATACAGATGCAGTTAATTCTTAAATATAGGGGTGGTTCATGGAAGAAATTGAAGTTAAAATTCTGGAAATAGATGTCAAAGAAATAGAGGAAAAACTAAAAAAAATCGGGGCGGAGAAGGTTTTTGAAGGTGAAATAGTTAGTATATATTTTGATTTTCCCGGCAAACTCTTAGAAAAAGAAGGTAAAATTTTAAGACTTAGACAAAAGGGAAACCTGGTCATTTTAACCTATAAGGAACTTATAAGTCAGGATAAAGCAAAAATTATGGATGAGTATGAGCTCGAGGTTGATGATTTTAGTTCTATGAAGAGAATATTTGAGGGAGTAGGTCTTTTCCCTCTATACCAATTCAATAAGCATAGAACTACATATAAATTGAACCAGGCACATTTTGAAATAGATAAGTATCCTGGAATTCCGGCGTTTCTGGAGATAGAAGCCCCGGATTTGAATACAATAGATGAGATAGTCTCCGAACTTGGTTTTTCCAGAGAAAAAGTAAATTCCTATTCAATCAAAGACGTGCTTGAATATTACGATAAACTCCGCTGACCGTATTCCGCTTACGGCTAACCGCAGAAAAAAATTTACACATTTAAAACATGTAGAATCTATAGTTTGTTGTTTTAGAAAAAACAAATAATCTTGTGATAATCTTGTGTAATCTGTGGTTAGATAGTTTTACATTTTCGGGTAATGTTTGCTTTTTATTTGGCCGGTTTCAGGATTATACTCATAATCCTCGGGTTTCATTACTTTTAAAGGTAAATCCGATAGTTTTTCAGGAAATTTCTCGTTTTTCACTTTGTACATTTTTATAGCCTCGCGAAGTGAAGCCAAATCAGTAACAGTTTTTGTTTTACTCGGTAATTTGGCTAAACCTTTGGTATATTCCTTCGTGATAGTTTTAGTTTCTATTACTGCGTCTTTGGCTTTTTTACATCCAAAATTTAACAAAACAAATATAAACGATAACAATATTAAAAATCTTTTCATTTTCTATTTAAATGGTGAGAGGTGGAATTGAACCACCGACACCGGGATTTTCAGTCCCGTGCTCTACCGACTGAGCTATCTCACCTTAAAAATTATTATATAAAAAAATTCAATAATGTCAATAGTAGGGATATGGAGTTGCTGCAAAAAAATCTTCTAGTACTGCAAGTAAAAATTTTGTTTTTTTTGCAAAAAACAGCATCCTTTATTTGTTTTTTTCAGAAATTAGAAAGCAAAATGACAAAGTGAAATGAAAAATTATCTCTTACCTTTAATAGCAAAAGCTAAAACCTCATTTGTTTTATTCGTATAATTTATTGTTATTATTTTTTTGATTTTTTAACTTTGATTTGTATTTTTGCATTTTTATATTTTATTTTTGCATTTTAGCGGCTTCGCCATATTATATCTCCTTGGTTTGCAAATAAAAGGGCTTGACTTAGAAATGAATAATGTTATAATTAAACAAATGAAAACCAGGGAAAATGTTAATGCTTTAGTAGCTTGTTTTAAGGAAAAAAAGCATAACTTACTCCAAATTTCCGGGGATGATTTTTATATAAAGGAGGCATTAACTTCCATTAAGGAAGATTTTGCCCCTAAAGATATAGAAATTTTTTTTCCGGATGATGCCCCAGAAGCTATAAAAAGTTTACATATGAAAACTTTATTTGGAGGTAAGTTGATGATTTTTTATGAAGTTGATACACTTTCGGCATCTTTATTTAAGGAAATTAAAGCCTCTGTGGAAAACCCTGCCAGGTTGAGCCCTAATTTTGCGGTTCTTATTTTCAGGGATCAGAAGAAAATGTTTAAGATTGAAGGCAGTTTAATGGGAAAATTCAAGCCAATTTATGATTCAGATATACCTGCCTGGATAAGAAATTTTGCTGGGAAGGCGGGATATAAAGTGAGTAAAGATGCTGTTAATCTGCTTTGTTTTCGCTGTGGCGTGAACAGGGGTGAAATAAAAAAGCATATTGAGAGGATTATTTTATTGAAGGAGGACCAGGATAAGAGTATTGAGGAAGAAGATTTGAAAGACATAGGTTTCTACAGAGATGATACGATATTTAAAATCTCTAATTCAATATTAGATGGTAAATACAATGACGCCCTCAGGTATTTAGTGGAATATTCGGATAATATACCAGTTTTTTATTTCGTAAACAGAGATATTCGCTGTCTTTTAACCATTCGTGCATCTATTGATGAAGGTGGAAATCCAAATGAATCAAACTTAAATAGAAGATTAAACATGCACCCTTATATTTTTAATAAGAAGTATCTTCCAGCCGCCAGGAGGTTGTCCTATGGAATCTTGGAAAAAAATTTCGAGAGGATTATGGAGACTGAGTATCAAATTAAAAACGGCTGGGAAGAGTTCAGTATGAATTTTAATTTTGTGAGTCAAC
>CAZQNI010000181.1:0-4230 GCA_964594255.1 uncultured bacterium
TAGCTTCTTGAACCAAACCACTTTCAACCAGCAAAGGCATAGTACGATAAATAGTAGCCCTCGAAATATCCTCCCCTCTTTCATGGAAGACCTGAAACAGGGTTTCCGCGTCAAAATGGTCATGCCTCGAAAAAACCTCTTCCAAAATGCGCTCTCTTTCTGAGGTAAGTCTTAAGCCTTTTTTTGCCAAATATTCTTTTAATATCGTATTTTCTTTTGCCATAATTGAAATTGAGTCTCAATATCATCATATAATAAAATATAGTTTTGTCAAGGGGGCATATGTTTGATAGGTGTTAAAAAGGGATGCACTATTTAAATAGACATATTGAGATGTCTATTTTGTCTTAGGTGTTCTAATTCCTCCGGGCGGGAGTTAAAAGCTCCTGTCTTGTTTTTGCCGACCATTTCATCGTTGGCAAAATCTAAAAAAGAACGTTTTTTTAAAACCAAAAACCGGTTCGATTTTTCTTTAGAAAAACTAAAGAGAAGTCTGCGACTTTGTTTTAAAAAATAGGTAGAACAACAAAGGGTTTTAGGATTCAAGGGGTCAAGCCCCTCACAACCCCTTTCGATTTTATTTTTTCTTTTTTTCCTACTCAACCACTCAACTATTCAACTATTTAACCTAGATTCAAAGAATCTACGTTTATTTCTTCTCTTTACAACAATTATTTTAAAAATGATTCTTCTTTTTTGGGAGGGGTGGTCGGGTCTTTTTCTGATATTTTTTCCGATTTTTCGTCGATTAGTAAAAAATACCTGCGGAAGAGGGGATTCGAACCCCTACGGCTATTAACCACTGGACCCTGAACCCAGCGCGTCTACCGGTTCCGCCACTTCCGCTAATTTTGTTAAAATATAGCTAATCATTTGTTACTGTCAAGAGCCCCACCACCCCACATTTTTTACCACAGAGAACACAGAGATTTTTTTTGTTTATTCACAACACCACTCCTTTATAAAAACACAGAGAGCACAGAGTTCCCACAACTCTACCCATAAACAAAATATGAAAAGAGTTTTAAAAAACGAAAATATAATCCTTAAAATCTGCGTTTATCTGCGTCCCATTAATCATTCGGTTTTACTAAATCTAACCTGGTCTCTGCCTTCTTTTTTTGCTCTGTAAAGGGCTTTATCTGCGATTCTGAAAACTTTATGTAAAGTCTGATTGCAGCTCTGGCGATGCGAAATCCCCACAGATATAGAAATCTTTATTCTTTTTTTCCCCGCTTTTATGGAAGTTTTCTTTACTTTCTTTCTGATTAATTCCATCATCATCTTTGCTTTTGTGGTACTTTGATGAGGGAAAAAAATGACAAATTCCTCTCCGCCGTAGCGGCAAACGATGCCGTCGGGAACCACTTCGTTTGTCAATATCCGAACCAGCTGGATCAATACTTCATCTCCGGCTCTGTGACCATATTTGTCATTTACATTTTTGAATCGATCGATATCTACCATGGCAATCCCAAAAGGTGGGTTCGTATCAACCTTGGTTTGTTCATCGAGAATACGCTCACAGTAACTGCGGTTATAGACTCGGAGTAAAGGGTCATAGGATGCTCTGTGTTCCATCCTTGCCAACCAGTGTATAAAAACTCCTATTACCAGGAAAAACGGAGCTACCGCAAATATGTAAGAATCAAAAAGTAAAATCTCAGCTCTCAGGTTACCGAAGTACCAGCCTCCCCCGAAAAACAGAGCCATTCCACCCAGTACTCCTCCCAGGAAAAATTGGCGTTTTAATACGAATACGGAAATAATTAGAGTCGAAAATGCCATTACACCGGGAATAAGGGTTAACCATAAATTAAAATTGCATTTACGAAAAGCTTCCAGGGAAGCCATTCTAAAGGGGACTTTCCAAAAAACAAATAGAAAAATTATTTCGATAACAAGCACCGAAATGGTAATCCGTTTAGTCCACCTATACTTTAAAAATGTCGGCAACAATGTACTTGTTAGTATTCCAGCAATCATCAGAAGATAGATTCCCGGAATAAAACTCTTGGATGCCTGAAGCGAAAATATCCCTGCATTACTAAAAAAACAAAAAGCCAGGGATGACAAGCCTGTAACGTGACCCGCAAGAAAAACTTTCAAATTGTGTATTCTGGGATAAGAAAAATATCCGACAGAGATGGCTCCCGCCCCGGTCATAATACCTATATATGAAAATAACTTTGTGAACGTCGCCGGACTGAACCTTTGCGGCAGGAGTCCGGAAAGCCAGTATCCACACCACAGCAGCACCAAACCAAGAGCAAACACTACCACACCCCATTTGCCTTCATATTTCAGCCCATTTATGGCACATTCATCGTAAAGTTCCCCATCTGTTTTCTTAAGCATGGATTTATACTTTCCTTAATAAGAATCATAGGGATAATCGGGGAAATAGTCAAGGGAAAAAAACTTAAGTTTCACCCCGAGACACAACACCACCAAGCTATTAGCTGTTTGCCTTTTGCCTTTAGCAACTAAACCACCACGCAACACTAAATTGATCTAACACAAAGCCACAAAGAGCACAAAGTATACAGATATCGTATTCTTTATTCTCTGTCTCTTAATCTTACTGCGGTTCCGTAGGCAAGAAGTTCTGCAGCACCTTGCATAACGGAAGAAGTCGAAAAACGTATTCCGATTATTGCTTCAGCTCCCAGACTTCTTGCCTCCTCTATCATTCTATCTATTGCCTGTTCTCTTGATTCACCAAGCATCTTTGTATAGTCAGTAATCTCTCCTCCAACCAAGTTTTTCAATCCGGCCATAATATCTTTTCCTACGTGTCTTGCGCGAATTGTGTTTCCTTTTACCAGACCTAAAACCTCCGTAATTTCTTTTCCTGCAATTTCATTAACAGTCGCTAATATCATCTTTTAACCTCCTTAGAATATTTATCGGTTTTTGACAGAGTTAGCCTTTCTCTTATAACCGAAACAAAAAGGATTGCGAGACCCAGTATTAATGCAATAAGACCGACTTTTGCGTAGAGTGCAATCTGGGGGTCCCGAATCAGTTCTTTTATAAACTGGAAACCAAAAAAGGTGATAGTTAAGATAGCTCCGATCGAAAATATAATCCACCCTATTCCTCTTTCCAGTTTATTGTAAAGAGAGCTCCAATATTTTTCCCATTCCTTTTCAGGGTTAACCGGTTCTAACATATCTATCACCTCCTTTAGTTTATCCATTTCTTTTAGTTCTTTTGCGGTTTTGTTGTCTTTTAAAGTTAGTCTCCTGAGTTCTTTTTTTTCTTCTTCGGATAAATTTCCATCGAAGTATTTATTTTTAAGTTCCTCTTCCCTATTCATCTTTCATATACTCCCTGAGCAAAGCTTTTCTTGCATAGTAAAGCCTGGACATTATCGTTCCTTCAGGCAGTCCCAGAGCTTTTGATATCTCTTTGTAGCTCATATCCGCATAATGCCGAAGATATATAATTTCTTTTTTTTCTTTATCTAATTTTGAAAGAGCTTTCTGCAATTTTCTTGTTTTTTCTTTCCTTTCCAAATTCTCTTCCGGAGAAACAATATTTTTGAGGGGTAAACCACTCTCTTTTTTTTCTTCTTCTTTCTTTTCTTTCTTGAACCTCGTTAACGCTTCATTTTTAATTATTGCGTATAACCATGGAAAGAAAGGGCTTTTGGTATCGAATCTTTTCATTCCTTTCCAGGCATTCACAAATCCCTGCTGAGAAATATCCCATGCGTCGGTCGGATTCTTTGTATAATAAAGTGCCACGTTGTAAGCTTTTTTCATATATTTTTTAACCAGCCTCTCATAGGCTTCCATATCGCCTTTCTTACATTTTTCAATCAAAATCGCATCTTCCATAAGTATTAATCCTTTGTTTATCTTTTATTCAAAAATTTCTTGAATTATAATAAAATGTGAAGATTTTACAAGATATTGTAATTCAACCTTATTAACCACTCCGCAACAACCTGAAAACAAACACCTTTTGGACCTTCGTTTTTCTTGTAATTGAAATATCAAAAATTAAAAAGCAAAATGAAAAAACACACAGAGCCCACCTCTCTCAACCCCGCATTTTTTTACCACGGAGAGCACAGAGTTTTTATTTGTTTTTTTCTCTGCGTTCTCAGTGTTTTTTTCTTTTTTAACACAATCATTTCTCTGTGTTCTCTGTGGTTAATGTTTTTTCTTTTTGAACTTTGATTTGTAATTTTAAATTTTGATATTTGATTTTTGAATTTTG
>CAZQNI010000182.1:0-4206 GCA_964594255.1 uncultured bacterium
CAGCTTTGCAACATATTCTCGTTATGGAGAGGGGTCCGGGTTTATATTATTATGACACAGCTCTGGATAATCTTGGACTACCAAGGACACTTGTAACTTCCTGGGACGAACTTCATATGGAACTAATAAGTGGAACCCAATGGGAACTAGTTATTGTTAATTCCTACGGTAATATACCTTCGAATGAAATACTTGATTTGCTAGATGATTATCAAGCAGACGGCGAACTTTTAATATACGCCGATTGGGCTCTTTATGACTACTCTTCGCACTCTTTACTTACAAGTTTAGGTATCAGTTTTGTTTCGGATCGCACAACGCCTTTAAACTTCTATGCCGTCCATCCCAGTCATACACTTTTTAATAATCCAAATGATATAGATAGTTTATACTGGACAGATAACCAGTATAACAGAGATGTTGAAATTGTTGATGTTCTTCCGGGCGCGACTCAACTGGCTTACCTCGAAGGCTATCCTGATAATGGAGCAATAGTGCTCAATGCGGAATGGAACTGTCTGTTCAATGCTTTTCAGTCGATGAATTTTAACGCAGATGATGATGGCGATGGTAAACTAGATATTGTTGAGCTTATAGAAAATGAGATTACGTTCCTTTCGATGCACTGGCTTTCGGTTGATCCAATCTCGGGCACCACTCCATCAGCTGATAGTGTTCTCGTAGAAGTCACCTTTGATGCTACTAACCGTTATGGAGGAAATTACTTTGCGGATATTATCATTACCAGCAATGATCCGGATGAGCCAGAAATTAAGGTCCCCGCACATTTACATGTAACTGGTACGCCTGATATAGCTGTTTCAGAAGATATTTTAGATTTTGGGATTGTTTTTAACGGTTATTCTGCAACCGATACATTAATTATTGCAAATGTTGGAACCGATTTACTGACTGTTAATGAAATCTCATCCGATAATTTTGATTTTACTGTAGAGGTAACCAATTTTACTCTAGATCCCGAGGGAACCCAAGAGGTAGTGGTCACACTGACTCCCAGCTCACTGGGAATAATCAGGGGAACCTTGACCATCGACTGTGATGATATGGATGAACCAACTATAGATATTACCTTACAAGGGAGATGTTTAGAACCACCGGATATATCGGTTTCGCCTGAAAGCTTAAACGATAGTCTGTTCACGGGGGAGAAATCAACCCATACTTTAACTATTTACAATACAGGTCTTAGTGATTTGATTTTAAGTATTTCAGAGAAAAGTGCGGATCTTGTACCTTTAGTATCTTCAAATACGAGATTTACCCAAAAGGCAGAGAGAGAAAATAACTTACGATCTCAAAGAAGTATTGATGGAAAAACAGCCATAGGAAATCCATCTAAAAGTATTTTTCGATTATACGATTCCCCCACAGCGTTAGGAACAGCAAATATAGCAATACTTGGTTCTGAATCGTCCGGTGACGAATATCTTAGTAATATAGCTCACTATCTGATAAATTCAGGACGGTTTGCGGAAGTAGCTACGATAAACGGATATTACTCTACTCCCCCCTTAGCTGAACTGCAAATATATGATGCAGTTGGTGTCTTTGGTTGGCATTACTGGTATAACGCGGACGCTATAGGAGATTTACTGGCGGATTATATCGACTGGGGAGGTAATGTTTTTATCGCCTTTGCAGGAAACGGAATCGGAGGAGATTGGATGGTTAAGGGGCGGTTTGACACAGAAAATTACTGGCTGATTTCCCGCTATGATTACAACGGCGGAACCTCCTACTATATGGGTAACGTCTACGAAGAGGGTCATCCCATTATGGTTGGAGTAAACAATTTAATTTCAAGATCAAAATTGAACTATGGAGCTTCTGTTAGTGATGGCGCAACTTTACTGGCAGAATTCCTAGACAGAACTCCGCTTGTCGCTGTTAACGAAGAAGGAGATAGTCGACGTGTCGATATAAGCTTTCCATTTTTCACTTCTGCCGCAAGTGATTGGGGTATAGATTCAACTTCTGACGCAACATTGTTGATAGTCAATGCTTTTAAGTGGTTATCGGGTCCTACCTGGCTCTCCACTGTTCCAAACTCGGACACTATTCCGGCGGGCGATAGTTTACGTGTAGAAGTTACCTTTGATGCTAACGGTCTTTACGGCGGCGATTACTATTCGGACATCATTATTGCCAGTAACGACCCGGATGAACCGGAATTAGTCGTTCCTGCTCATTTACATGTAACTGGCGCACCTGATATAGACGTTTCAGAAGATACTTTAGATTACGGCATTGTTTTCGCAGGTTCTTCTGTTACTGATACGTTAATTATTTCAAATAAAGGAACCGATACTCTAACAATAAGTAACATGGCAACTGATTACTATAATTATATTATTGATACTACAAATTTTACCATAAATCCCAGAGAATCTCAGGCGGTTCCGATAACATTTAAACCCATCTCGCTGGGAACTATCATAAGAGTCTTAAGGATTGATTGTAACGACCCGGATGAGTCAACTGTAACATTATTTCTGCGAGGAGAATGCGTGGAACCTCCTGATATCTCAATTTCTACTGATTCCTTAAGCGATAGTTTATCCATAGATGAAACATCTAAACATTTATTGACAATTTACAACACAGGCGTCAGCAGTCTAAACTTCGATATTTCAATTGAGGAAACGGACTTTTTTTCGATGAAGTTAACAAAAAATAAAAAACTATCTAAAAACTCACCTCTGTCCATCGCTCAAGAATCTTTAAAGCCTGAGGAAACGGCTGATGGTTTGCCTAATAATTTCGTGGCGAGTACTCCACGTATATTTGCTCCGCCTAAGATATTTGAGGATGATTTTGAAGACGGAGATTTTAGTGGTTGGTTTGATGGTGGAGGATATGGAATAAAGGAAGTTACAAATGCAACAGCTGCCAATGGAACTGATTACAGTTATCATGAATACAATTCTCCTTCTTCGCACTATAACGGTATTTATCGCCTACTTGGTGCTGTTCAACCGGGTTACATTAGTTTCTATATTCGTTCCGGATCCACCGCAACACATGACGCTTATTTTGTATTGCGAAGCAGTACGGGTGATGACATTATCTTCTTCTTCGCAAGAGGTGAGGAATATTTTTATGTTAATGCAGATGTCGGAGGTGATGATACGTATTCTTATACAGCTGAAACATGGTATCATATTGAGTTTAAAAATATTAATTTCGTATCAAAGACTTTTGACTACTATGTAAATGAGAGTTTGATAAAGGCTGGTATTCCTTTCCGGAACGCTTCAGTCTCTGAAAATTTCGATCGTCTTGAGCTTTATAATTTTACAGAGGGCTCGGAAGCCTGGTGGGATGAGATCATGATTGCTACAGAAGAATTTCCAAAGTGGGTTTTTGTCGATTCTACCTCAGGCACTATTTCGTCAGGCGACAGCAACCGAATAGAAGTTACCTTCGATGCGACCGACTTAGAAATTGGTAATTACTATGCAGACATTATTATTTCAAGTAATGACCCAAACAATTCAGAGGTAAGGATTCCCGCACACCTGCATGTAGCAAACATTAGCGGAATCGAAGAACCTGAAATCCCGAAAGTCTTTTTTGTTAAACAAAACTATCCCAATCCTTTTAGTTCTCATACTGTGATAAGGTATGGATGTCCTGAAAAAGCTAAAGTTTGTATACAGGTCTTTGATTGTTTAGGAAGAATAGTACATACTCTTATAGATAAAGAAGTTGAAGCAGGTTACCACGAAATAAAGTGGGATGGCATTAATAAATTCGGAAAAAAACTTGCAAATGCTGTCTATTTTTATAGAATGCAGACTAACAAAGATTTTAATGCGACAAATAAGATGATTCTTTTACGATAAGGGAAAAAATCCATATAAAAAACGCGAAAAAGGCGGTAATATTACCGCCTTTTTTATATAATTAAAAGTATTTTTCATTATTGCTTCTTGATTTATCTTCCCTTTTTCAAAACCACTATTGTCCCTTCGACGATTATCCAGAGGTTGAGAAATAGTATAATTAAGTTGAGAGTTAAGAGTAAAGGGTCCTTATTGTTAATAAATCGCACCTGATTTATAACAAGAGCCCATGTTGTTATAAGTGCCATAAAAACACAAGGTATTCCAGATATCAAAAATCTTATACCGCCTTTTCTTTTTAGCCATATAGTTACCAGTAAAAGAGCCAGTGCTGCAAGAG
>CAZQNI010000183.1:0-4201 GCA_964594255.1 uncultured bacterium
TAAGAGGGTGGGTCTATAACAAAAGATCCAGCGGAAAGATACAATTTCTTATGGTAAGAGATGGTACGGGAATAATTCAGGGTGTTGCCACCAAAGAGGATACTGAGCCTGAGAGTTTTTCTCTTATGGATAATCTGAATCAGGAAAGTTCTGTGATTGTCAGAGGGAAGGTCAGAGAAGACAAAAGAGCTCCGATTGGATATGAACTTTCAATAGGTTCGGTGGAAGTTGTGGGAGAAAGTGAGGATTATCCTATTACTCCTAAATCTCATGGTGTTGATTTTTTACTTCAAAACAGACATATATGGATTCGTTCGAGTAAGCAATGGGCTATTTTGAGAATAAGAGCAGAAGTGGTAAAGGCTGTTGAGGATTATTTGTGGGAAAAGGGGTTTCTGAGGTTTGATGCCCCTATTTTTACCCCTTCTGCCTGTGAAGGAACTACGACTCTTTTTGAAGTTGATTATTTTGGTGAGCCAGTGTATCTTTCTCAGAGCGGACAGCTCTATTGTGAAGCGACTGCTGCTGCCTTTGGAAAGGTTTACTGTTTTGGTCCCGCTTTTAGAGCCGAAAAATCAAAAACCCGTCGTCATTTAACGGAATTCTGGCAGGTGGAACCGGAAATTGCTTATGCTCATCTCGATGATTCCATAGAACTCGCAAGTGGGATGATTGAGTACCTAATTAAAAGAGTTTTAACTAATAGAAAAAGGGAGTTGGAAGTTCTTGAGAGGGATATATCTCTTCTCGAGCTGGTTAAAGCTCCTTTCCCAAGAATAAGGTATGAAGACGCAGTAAAGAAGGTTAACGAATTAGGCGAGTCAATGAATTTTGGTGAAGATTTTGGAGCTCCTCAGGAAACTGTTCTTGGAAAAAATTTCGATTCTCCGGTTGTGGTAACTCATTTTCCCAGAGAAATAAAGGCTTTTTATATGAGGAAAGAGTCCGGAAACGAGGAGGTAACTCTTTCTTTCGATATACTCGCTCCCGAGGGATATGGAGAAATCGTAGGAGGCGGAGAGAGGGAGTTTGAGGAAGAAAAGTTAAGCAAAGAGATAAAGGAGAGAGGACTAGGCGAAGATGCTTTTAAGTGGTATATTGATTTAAGGAAATACGGTTCTGTTCCGCATGCGGGTTTTGGTCTTGGTATTGAGAGGACTATTGCCTGGCTTTGCGGAACCAGTCATATCCGTCAAACCATACCTTTTCCCAGAACGCTGGGAAGAGCATATCCTTAATATATAAGGAGGGCTTATGCTTTTTTTATCCTTTTTACTATTTTCGGCTCTTTACATTGATGGGGAAAATTATGTTAAGATATATAGAAGCTCAAGCGAGATAGATCTTTTCTTTATCGAACAGGGGTTTTTCAATCCTGCTGCCGGGTTTGGCATTGTGGGTGCCGGTTTGAATCCTGCAGTTCTCGCTAAATCCGGGGATGTTGAATTTTTTACTGCTTTTTCCCTTGCGGGAGTAAGCGTGAACGAAGTGGATACGTTTTCTTTTAGTAGCGATGATGACATGGTAACGGATAGTGTTTTTATTACAGATCGAGGCCGATTGTATGGACAATATCATGCTTTAGGAGGAGCTAATTTTATAGGCTTTTCAAAGAGATTTGGAATGTTTGGTGTTGGTATCTCTTATGGAAGTGGTTATAGATTGGGGGTTGAAGCCGGTTTGAGTGGAAGTATTTATGGCACTTTTCGAGCAGATGAGGCTTTTGAGTTTACTCACGATGATTTTTCTGAGATACCCTATGGCGATACGGTCAGTGTAAATCCATTATTTAAAGGTGCGGTGGCTCTGGATAAAACGGTTCCTTTGAGAGTAGAGTATTCGGATGTTCCGATTTTCCTCGGAGGAGGTTACAGCTATGGGCCTCTGGGAGTTGGCATAGGGCTTAAGTTTCAGAATTGCAGGATTCTGGGAGAAGGAAGATTCTCAGCTCATATTGATAGTTTCGTGGTTGAGGTAAGAGATACCTACGACGTTATTGACAATGACGGTGACAGGTGGGATATAATAGACTTTTCGGCTGAGTTGGACTTTGATGAAGATCTTTTTGACGCTGAAATATCTTCCAGTGGTCTTTCGACCACACATCCTGTATTTTGTCTTGGAACACTTTTTGATTTTCCTGGCATGAAAATTTCTCTGGGATTTGATTTTGGTGCGAATTATACCTTTGCAGGCGGTTATAGTTGGAATTTTTCATGGGTTGATAGCTTGCCTGAGGATTTTGTGAGTGTAGATTCAACCAATCTTACTATTATTGAAGATTCGTTGATTACAGGTAGAGCGATTATTGTAATTGACAGCATGTATCGAGGCGAGGAGTCGGATTATGATGATAATGCCCGTTTAACATTCGCGGGTTCAAGTTTCAATTTTGGATTTTTGCTCGATCTGCCGCTAAAGTTTGGTTTTAACGGACGTGTGGCATTTCCCTCTTCCGATTACAGCTTGAATAAGTTAGGAGTGTGTTTATATGCTAGTTTGCCTGTTCCCGTTATAGGTGTAGATTTAGGTCTTGCTGCGGATTGTGTTATCCTTGGCGGTACAGAGACCGACTCCCTGGATTGGCGGGTTATTCCGTCTGCGACGTTGGGTCTGTCTTTTAGTTATGAGAGAGATTATCTTGGCTTTTATTTGCCTATTAAGTATGACGTATCACATATAGCTTCGGCGATTCTTGGCAGCGTTCTAGATGAGGACGAAGATGGAAGTAGAGATGCAGTTTTTGACATGCGCAGCAGCTCAAATATATGGGATAATTTGGCTTTTGGTTTAGGGTTTAGAGTAAAAATGTAGATTGTTTAAAAGGAGGTTTTGTAAATGGCAGTTCGAGTTGGCGTAAACGGTTTTGGTAGAATAGGAAGATGTGTTTTAAGAGAAGTTATAAATAGAAAGGATATAGAAATTGTCGGTATAAACGATATTGCAGATCTTAATAATCTTGCTTATCTCTTTAAGTATGATTCTGTTCACAGAAGATTTAACGGCGATGTTAAGGTAGATGGGAGTTCTCTTGTCATAAACGGGAAAAAGGTTCCATTTACACAAATAAAAGAGCCTGAAGAGCTTCCCTGGGGGAGCCTTGGTGCAGATATTGTTTTTGAAGCCACTGGTATTTTCAGGACAAGGGAAATGGCAGCTAAACATATGAAAGCAGGAGCTAAAAAAGTTATAGTCTCCGCGCCTTTTAAGGGAGATGATGGAGATTTTACTATTGTTTATGGAGTAAATCACGATCAATATGATCCGGCAAAGCATGAAATTATTTCTAATGCTTCATGTACTACAAACTGTTTTGCTCCGGTAGTAAAAGTTATGCATGAGACATTTGGTATAGAACAGGGTCTTATGACTACGGCTCATGCGTATACTTCTTCTCAAAAAGTTCTCGATCTTCCTGCGAAAGACTGGCGAAGAGGCAGAGCCGCTTCGCTTTCAATTATTCCGACAACGACCGGCGCTGCAATTGCTACCACAAAAGTTTTTCCCGAACTGAAAGGGAAATTGGATGCTATTGCTCTCCGCGCACCCGTACCCGATGGTGCTGTGGTTGATTTTGTTTGTAAAGTAGGCAAAGAGGCTTCAGTCGATTCCGTAAATGCGGCTTTCAAGAAGTATGCCGATGGAGAGCTTAAGGGAGTTCTTGAATATGCAAAGGATCCACTTGTATCCATGGATATTATAGGTAATCCTCATTCTTCGATTTTTGATCCTGAGTATACCAAGGTTATTGGAGGAACGCTCGTTAAAGTTCTTTCCTGGTATGATAATGAGTGGGGCTTTTCTATGAGAATGATAGACGTAGCCATTATGATGGGGAAATCTCTATGAAGAAGGTTCCTTTTATAAAGGATCTTAACGTAAAGGACAAGAAAGTTCTATGTCGTTTTGATTTTAATGTGCCTCTTTCTGGTGGACAGATAGAAGATGATAATAGGATTGCGGCAAGTTTACCCACTATTCGTTATTTGAGAGAGAACGGTGCAACCATTATTATGATGTCGCACCTGGGGAGACCCGGGGGGCAAGCAGTTGAAAAATTTTCGCTTCGTCCTGTAGCGGAGCGTCTCTCCGAGCTTTTAAGCACAGAAGTTAAGTTTACAGGAAAAACTGTGGGTCCGGAAGTCGAAGAAAAAGTCGAATCCCTTAAGAGCGGAGATTTATTGCTGCTTGAGAACACCAG
>CAZQNI010000184.1:0-4189 GCA_964594255.1 uncultured bacterium
CACTACTCCATGACTCTACCATTACTACCTGGTAGTCTTGACTGCTTCCTCCCTTTCCCAGATTTCTCCACGCGTTAAAGTGGCAGCCCATATCTACGGGACTACTACGACTCCCGCTACAATTGTACTGGTCAAAATCTGAAGTGCCATCAATGGAAGGTTGCCCATACCTTCTATCTATTTGTAAGGTGTATGATCTCCCATTACATGTATATGAGCCTGCGCTACTACCTCCACTTTTCCCGATGTAATATTCTATGAGTGGGTTTCTCGACCACCCATAGACACCAGGGCCCCAATTACAGCCGCTGCAGCTGCCTGAGAAGCTTATAGATCTAGATGCCCCGGAACTCCAGCCTATACCTGAAACAAAATTCGCACCGCTGAAACTAAGACTGAAACCATTGCTTCCATTACAGTTAAAGTTAGCTGATCCCCCATTAGTCCAATGTGTATACCAGTAGCTGCCACAGCTGCCCGATGAATATCCTCTCAGCCTGGCTGGTAGCGGTTGTTGTGTATCTTCAGCTACCTCGGGAGCAGTGGGTTGATTTTGACATCCCCAGGAAAAAACTATAACTGCCGCCAAACACATCGCCCCAAAAACTATCATAAAACGTTTAAAATTCATATCTATTCCTCACTTTTATCTTTGATTGTTGATTTTTTCTACCAGAAAACAACCTCTTTCTCTTACCCCTCCTTTCTTCCTTTTAAAGATTTCCCTTCCTATAACGTAGTAGAAAGGAAGGGTAAATTAGATAAATTTGTTCTTATCTGCTACAGGGATTTTGGCGACATTTGAATCCGTTCTTACTTCATTAACACACGACTCCATATAGCCTTTAACCTCCCTATTTCGGTTTTAGGCTCAAGGCGATTACTAACTTATTCCTCAAAGCCGAAACCCGTCTTTAATAAAAAAATAAATAATAAATGAACAAATTCGATTAATTTCTCCTTAAATTCAAAATTCACACGTTGGGTAACAAAATTATTAGTTTATAATTAAGGTTTTTTCGTTATAAAGTCAAGAGACGTATTTCCTTATTTCCAGGTAAGTAATTGGATTACTTTGACTAACCGGTCATTTTATAAGTATATGATTGAAGCACATATAAATTCAAGGATTTTGTGAAAAGAATTTGATTTTTTATAAAAACTTTTCCTCTACCTTTCACTTAAGATATTGAGCCCTAATACAGGTTAAAAAGGGGCTTGACTTAAAGGCCTGAGAATATATTATTATCGATATGATTAAAGGGGTCAGAGGAAAAATTATAATCTTTTCTTTAATATTATCGAGTCTATACGCCCAGCCTCGCATACAGTTCAAAAGCAAGGTGCTCGTTTTTGGGACAATGGAACAAAATGAAAGTAGAACCAGGGATTTCCTTTTTAGAAATGTGGGCAATGAAGATTTGAAAGTAAATAAAATCAGGTCCTCATGCGGCTGTGCTAACGGGAAATTAGACATCTCAAACAGAGTAGTCCCCCCTCGTGGCACTGGAAAAATAAAGATTACTTTTAACTCTAAAAATTACATAGGCGGCGTTACCGAAACTATATATATACATACAAACGATCCCGAAAACAGTAAAGTCCAACTCACATTAAAAGCGAATGTCAAACCTCCGGCGGAAACTCCCCCAGTTCGGATTTATTTCTTTTATTCGAAAGACTGCGAAGACTGTTCCTTTATTGAGAAAAAAATACTACCTCCCCTTATAAAAAAATATAATTTGACAATAAAATCTTTTGATATATCCGATCCTTTGAACTACGATCATTTGGTCTCAATAGAAGAAGAATATAATGACCTGAATAACGATATACCGATCATGGTCATAGGGGATTACATTCTTGGGGGCCCCGATGAGATAAGAAGATGGCTTGAAGTGCGAATAGCAGAATATAAAGATTCGGGATGTGATTTCCCGGAACTGAAAAGCCGGGACGTTTCTCCTCTTGGCTCGGGAGAGAGAATAGAAGCCGCTTACTTCTACGATAACAAATGCAAAGTTTGCGAAAGAATCAATTACGAGATCTCTTTCTTAGAAAAAAATTATTCGAATTTAGATATTACGAAATATGATATGGGTAGTAGAGAAAACAAAAAAATAAACGAAGCATTTTGTGAAGTTTTTAATGTTCCGGAAAACAAGAGGTTGACCACTCCCATGCTTTTTATCGGAGATGAGTATATCACAGGAGAAGATTTGACGGAAAAGCCATTGAATGAATTTATTTTTGAATACAAAGACAAAGGCTCGGAAATACCCTGGACGGCAATATTCGAGCTAAAAGATAAAGCAGAAGAAAGCATAAAAGAAAGATTCAAAAATATGGGTGTGTTCACCATTTTATTGGCAGGTTTAATAGATGGTGTTAACCCCTGTGCTTTTGCGACAATAATTTTTCTTATAGCTTTTTTATCTACAGTAGGAAAAAAAGAAGAAGAAACACTCCTAATAGGAACTACTTATAGTGCTGTAGTATTTTTGGTATATTTTTTAATAGGATTGGGTCTTATTAAATTTGTCAGTATTTTAAAAATTACAAATATTATAGGTAAGACTATTCTTGGGATTGTGGCAGTGCTTTCTATATCGTTTGGGATTCTTTCTTTTTATGATTACATTAAGCTAAAAAGAAACGAAGTGGGAGAGGTTAAGCTGCAGCTACCCAGATTCATCAAGAAGAAAATCCACTCTGTAATCAGAGAAAAAATGGGGAAGAAAAATTTGTTTATTGCGGCGGTTGTGAGCGGCTTCTTCATCTCTCTAAGTGAATTCATTTGCACAGGTCAAATTTATTTGCCTACTCTGATTTTTGTAAGTAGAGTGCCGGAGCTTCGCATTCGGGCTATATTATATTTAATCATTTACAATATTGCGTTTATCATTCCTCTTGTAATTGTCTTCGTAGCCACATATAAAGGTATGAGATCCTCTGCTATAAATAAATTCTGGAGAAATAAAGTTAAGTTTGTTAAGTTGGCGACTTCTTTCTTTTTTGTTTTCTTAGGTCTTTTTATAACTTTTTATATATTCTTTTATTAAAAACCGAACGCCTCAAAACCGCTAACGCATAATATTAACCACAAAGAACACAAAGGACACAAAGCCCCAACACACCCAACCTTAATTTATTGTGTTTTTTAAGTTCATCTCAACCACCTAAAAAATTTAGTGAGGGTTATATATAGTTGAAAATTTTTTAAAACTTTGTGCTCTCTGTAGCTCTGTGTGAGATACAATTTAGGTTCGGGGCAGTGGTTTAAAACTTAAAACAAAACAAATACAACTTTTTGTTTCTTTTCTTTGTGTTTTTTGTGCTCTTTGTGGTTCAATTATGTTTCAGTAATAAATTTTTTACAAACGAAAAATTTTAGCGTTCTGCGAAAAAAAATTGCAGTTTGCAAAACAGCCTTATTTATATCTTACCGCAAATCAATGACTTATAATTTGGAATGGTACTTGTATATTATCTAAATGGTTCTTTGAAAATTTAGCGAACGTTGAGTGAGGTGGTTAACAAAAACGTTTTAAACCTTAAACCTTTTAAAAGGAGGTTTATCATGCGCAAATTTTATATATCTCTCCTCTTAGTGTTACCGGTTTTTCTTTTTGGTGCTGTTGGTGTAAGTCCTCAGAGCGAACCTGCGTTATTTAGGTTTATCATACCCGAAATTGTAGCTGTTCAGATCAATAATGCGACTATTACCTGGGATTTTAGTAGTGGTCTACCTGCTGTAATTCCTGCATACTATCCACCTACCACTCCAGCTGCTACTCCGCACCAGACAATCGATTATCTCGTTTGGGGTCTTGGTCTTGGCGGCAATACAGATTGGGAGCTTACGGTTGAAGGAAGCGGCGACCCGGCACCTGCCTGTGGAATTCTTCTCGGTGACATAGAGTATGCCGTGGATCCACCTGTAGCCTGGACACCATTTGCCGTGGCTCCTGGAAACGTGATTGCTAGCGGTTCATCAAGTACAAATGGTTGGCAGCAGATAAATCATGATTACCAGGTATACATTGATGGGGATGAAACTTATGCACCAGCACCAGGATCAAGCTGCACCATAACCTACACCATCCAGACTTTATAATGAGAACCACTTAGAACGACGTTCTGCTAAAGAGAAAGGGCGCGCTTAAAGCGCCCTTTCTCTTTTTTTGCA
>CAZQNI010000185.1:0-4141 GCA_964594255.1 uncultured bacterium
ATAAGGGTTTCGTCAATAGCCTTGAAGTGTGTTCTGTTTTCAAGTTATTTTCTTTTAGTATTTTTTTAGATTCTTCGTATATTTCCATGCCCGTCATCGCATTTATTCCTGCTGATCGGATATTTACTCTATTGAGGTCTCCGATCAAATGTTTAAGATGTATTTCTGCCATTGGGCTTCTGCAAAGGTTAGCTGAACATACGAATAGGATGTTGAAGTCGAGATTCTTAACAAGTTTTACATCCTGTCCTGTTGCTTTTTCTATTTCCGGTATGAAGATTGCGCCTTTTCGGTAGAGAACAGGCGAGTTTCCGGAAATATCGAGAACGGTGGATGGCTTCCCGGATCCGGATTTACCATTTATTATCTTATCAACGGTGAAGTCAACCTCTTTTAAACTTTTAGGCGCCACCGTGCCTGAAATATTCGCGCTTGTCGCGATGAGCGGTGTTTTGTTTTTTCTTATAAAATTTCTTAAGTTTCTGTGTTTAGGAATTCTTATACCGACTTTACCTTCTCTTGATAGAATTCCTTCCGGCAGGCTCTTTTTACCTTTAAAGATAAGAGTTATTCCTCCGGGTAGAATTTTTTTTAATTTTTCATAGACGGTTGGCATTTCTTCTACCAAATTTTTAATATCTTTTTTATCGGAAACAAGCAAGGGAAAAGGTTTACCGGAGGGGCGTTTTTTTATTTTTCTTAATTTCGCTACGCAATTCATAGATAGAAAACAGCCAATGCCCGGAACCGTATCTGTAGGAAAGAGGAGGATTTCTGTTTTCTTTCCTTGTTTGTTCATATGTTAAATGGAACTGGCATAAAGGTTAATATAAATATAACAAGAGAAATTATACCGATGATTTTATTCCTCCGGGAAAGTCGCGATACTCTGTCTAGTGGCGGAGGATGGTTAAATCTAATGACCAAAAAAAGAATAGCCCAAATTAACCATCCGGGCCATAATGGAATGAGTAAAACAACTACTCCGAAAATCACATAGCCGACTATTCGATGTTTTTCTCCGACAAGTGCGTATAAAATATGTCCGCCGTCGAGTTGCCCAACCGGGAGAAGGTTTATTGCTGTTACCAGGTAACCTAGCCACCCTGCGAAGGCGATTGGATGAAACAAAACGTCTTTTCCCCTAGGTAAGTCGGAGAAATATAATTTTGTCAGAAATTTAATCAGAAGCGAATTTCCGAGCATTATTCCCCCTTCCCCTGAGATAGTTACGACTGTGGAGAGGGAAAGACCGATAAGTATAGCTATTGTGGAAAAAATAAAACCAACTATAGGACCTGTGGCTCCTATTTCGATTAGCGAATTTTTGTCTCTTATTGGAGATTTCATTTTAATCACGGCTCCGAAAGTTCCTATAATAGTTGGACCGGGTATAAAGTAAGGCAGAGTGGTATCAACTTTATTTTTTTTAGCCATGAAGTAATGCCCGAGTTCATGACTGCCGAGTATTATCATTATTGAGAGAGAGAAGGGTAAGCCTTTAAGGAGATTTATTATGGGGATAAAAGGATTAACTCCTTGTTGGAAGGCTCCAGCCGCCAGGGTAGTCAGAAAGGTAATTACTAAGAGTAAAAAATTTATCCATTTTTTTGACTCTCTTGTTTCCGGTTTTGGTCTGAAAGCAAGAGAAATTTCATCTTCCTTGTTTTTAAAGCTTACGTTGAGATTTAGACCATCAGCCTTTTCTTTTATATATGCCAATGCATCCTTTTCCGGTATTTTAAAAGTTCCTTCCCAAACAAGACTAAAATGCTCCATTTTGGAGCATTTTATATCCATTACTTCCTTTAAGAAGTTTTCTATCGCGGAGATCAAGCCCTCCATTACATTCTTTCCGGGGCTACAACGCCCAGTAATTTCAAGCCTTTTTTTATCACGTTTCTGACTGCATTTGAGAGGAAAAGTCTGGGTGGTATTAAATCTTTATTTCCGTCTAAAACTCTTATGTTTTGATAGAAATTGTGATAAAGCTTGGAAATGTCAAGTAAGTAGTGAGTGAGAAGATGGGATTCTCTTATTCTTGCAGCGTCTTCAAGGGTTTCCTTGAATTCGGGTATCTTTTTTATCAAATTCCATTCTTCTTTTTTATTCAACCTTAAAAGATTTTCTTTTGAATCAATAGAATACCCTTTTTCTTCCGCAAGTTCAAGCAAAGAAGAAATCCTGGCATGTCCATACTGTACATAATAAACAGGATTTCTGTCGGATTCCTCTTTCGCGAGTTCTAAATCGAAGTCCATCGGGACGGAAGATTTTCTAAGGAGATAGAAAAATCTTGCTGCGTCAACTCCTACTTCGTCTATTAACTCGTCTATTTTTATAAAAGATCCCTGTCTTTTTGACATTTTTACGTTTTCGTTTCCTCTTTTTAATGTTACCCACTGGATTATCTTTACTTCGAGTTTTTCTTCCGGATATCCCAGAAGGCTAAGACTTTTTTTGAGTTCGGGTACATGGTCCTGATGGTCGGGACCAAGAAGATCTATTAGGAGATCATAACCCCGTTCGAACTTAAATCGATGATAAGCAATATCGGGAACTATGTAAGTCCAGCTACCGTCACTTCTTCTGAATACTCTTTCTCTGTTTCCGGGAGTGAACCATAGGGCTCCTTCTCTTTCTGTAAGAGGATTAGGTTTTAGTTTTTCCAGGTCCGAAATTATCGCGTCAACCTTACCTTCTTTAATTATTTTTGACTCTCTTACCCATTCGTTGAAATTTACTCGTAGTCTTTCAAGTGTTTTGTTTATTGTTTTCAAAATACGATCTCCGGCAAATTCTCCGTAGTCCTTGATGTTCTTATTCATAACTTCTTTTGCTATTTGCTCGATATACTCTCCCTGGTAAGTGTTTGGGGGATATTGTACTTCTCTTCCTTTTAGTTCCTCGATTTTCAATCGCACCGAATCTCCCAGATTCTTAATCTGGTTCCCGCTGTCGTTAATATAGTATTCCCGGTCAACATTATAACCCTGAGACTCCAGAACTCTGGCTAAAGAATCGCCGTAAGCTGCACTTCTGGCGTGCGCAACAGTTAAAGGCCCGGTCGGATTAGCTGAAACAAATTCAATTAATACCTTTTTCCCTTTACCCAAGTTTCCATTGCCGTAATCAGGTGTAATAGATTTAGTTAATTCTTCCAGCCAGGATTCCTTTTTTATTCTGAAGTTTATAAAACCTTTAATTTGTGATGCGGATTCGATTATTTCTGAATTTATTTCATCCAGGATTGTTTTTGCGATGTCTTTTGGGCTTTTCTTTAATTTTTTGGTGAGAAGAAAAGGAGCATTTACACTATAGTCGCCCATTTTTTCGTCCGGAGGGTGTTGAATATCGAAGTCGACCTCTTCGTCGAATAGTTCTTTGATTATTCCCTTGACCATTTCTCTAATTTTAGTCCTCATCTTCAAAATCCTCTCTTTTTACGTCTCCCCATAGACGCTCAAGATTATAATATGTTCTTTGCTCCTCTTGAAAAACATGTATGACAAAATTAATATAATCCATTAAAATCCACTTGGCCATTTCGTAACCTTCTATGCTGTGGGCATATTTATCTTTCTTTTTTAGTTCTTCGGAAATGGCGTCCACGACCGCTCTTGATTGAATATCAGAGTCCGAAGTGCAAATTATAAATGATTCGGTTAAATCAGTTACTTCTCCGACATCTAGTTTTACAAGGTTACGACATTTCTTTTCTTTTATTTTTTCAATAACTGTTTCAATCAAATTATTGCAGGGTTTCAATGAGCCTCCTCTCTATTAGTATTCTTTTCGGCATAACTTCATCATAATCTTTTCCTAGAAGAACCAGTACATGAACACAGAGGCTTGAATCTACTATTGCGGAAGTCAATTTAACTTCCAGGGCTGAAGCTACAATTTTTGCCCATTTCTTTTCAGGTGATAGTCTATCTATTACTACCGTTCTTTTTTGTTCTTCTGCAGCATTTGCATAGTTAATCACATCGAACCCCTTTTTTCTAAGATAATCGGTCGTCACTCGGGCAAGGTCTTGAACTCCACATCCATTCAGCACTTCTATTTTTATGTTTTTGTATTGTACCGGATTGGTGATTTTGTAGCCGAAGGAAAAGATATATACTCCTACAGATAAGAT
>CAZQNI010000186.1:0-4107 GCA_964594255.1 uncultured bacterium
AACAAAGGACTTATCATCCATTATAAGGATTTTACCCTTACCTTTATGAATCTTTCTCTTTTTTCCTTTGTGTCTAATTTTATCCTTATACACAGCCGGGAGATAAACAAAAAATGAGGCTCCTTTTCCCAACTCCGACTGAACCGTAATACACCCTTCATGCCTTTTAATTATGGAAAAGACCGTTGAAAGTCCAAGCCCGCTTCCTTTTTGTTTTGTAGTAAAAAAAGGATCAAATATCTTAGATACTATATCCTCTGGTATTCCGATTCCTCTATCGCGTATTTCTATCTTTACATACTTTCCGCTCTTTAGAGGCAAGCTTTCACCTTTTTTTACCTCGAGGCTTCCACCTCTGATCGTTATAACTCCGCCCTCAGGCATTGCTTGGTCTGCGTTTAAGATTAAGTTATTAAAAACCTGAGAGATCTGTCCTTTATCGGCTTTAACATCCCAAAAGTCTTCAGAAAATTCAAAATTGCATCTAACGTTGGAACCACTCAATACGAAGTTTGCCGAACTCCGAATCAAATCCTCAACATCTATATTAACCTTTACGGGACTCCCTCCTTTCGAGAAAGTTAGAAGCTGTTGAGTGAGACTTCTGGCGCTTTGAGCCGCTCTTTCTGATTCTTTTAATATATCATAAACTTCATCCTGAGGGTCCAGATGTAACTTCGCAAGAGATATATTGCCAAGGATACCTGTAAGAAAATTATTAAAATCATGAGCAATTCCACCTGCCAGGATTCCAAGAGACTCCAATCTGTCTGCTTTTTCTCTTTCTCTTTCCATATCCTTATACTCGGTAATATCCCTGAAAATGCCCATAAAGGACTCTAAACCCTGATAAGTTATTTTTCTAATAGAGAATTCGCAGAATCGTAGATCACCATCTTTGGTGATTATATTCGCATCATAAACATCTGGCATTTCCTCCCCTTTTTCTCTCCTGCGTTCCATTTCTTTAACGATACTCCGGTCCTCTTCATTGATTATTTTCCAGACTTCCATTTCATATAGTTCTTTCTTACTATAACGAAGTATATCACACAGGTAATCGTTAACGAAGAGAAACCTGCGGGCTCTAAAGATACAAATACCTTCTCTGCTGTTCTCCACAAGTATACGATATTTTTCTTCTGATTCCTTTAGTGTTTCCTCTGCTTCTATTTCTTTTGTAATTTCCTTTACCACCCCAACAATTCCATAGATATCGCCCTCAGGATTTCTAAGTGGAAGATACATCTCTGAGGTGAAGGTCTTTGTTCCGTCGTTTGATTCGTAAGGTATTTTATCCCTTTTTACAACCTCACCTTCCATAGCTTTTTTCATCATTTCATCGACTTTAGCCTTTTTTAAGTTAGGAAATATTTCCCAGGGTAATTTCTTACTGTTTAGAACCTTTTCTCTGGAAACTTTGGATATTCTTTCCATCGAACTATTCCAATAAGTAAAATGGAAATTTCTATCCAAAACAAGAATACCATCTTCCATAGACTCTAAAGCATTTGAGAGAAGTTCTTCTTCCCTGCGCAGTTCTTCTTCTGCTTTTTTGAGTTTTGTGATGTTACTTGAGATACCAATAATACCAATAACATTGCCTTCTTTATCGTAGCGGGGGACCTTTGTGTAAGAAACCCAGTGCACTTCGCCATTTTTACCAACTCTCTTTCCTACTCCACTGGGCATAGGCTTTCTGCTCTTTATTATATCTTGTTCTTCTACAAAATACTTTTCTGCTACCTCTTCTTCAAAAAAGGAAAAATCTGTTTTGCCTATTATCTCTTCTTCAGGAATACCAAACCTTTTCGCTTTAGAGGCGCTAACCTCCAGGTAACGACAATCCCTATCTTTGAAAAATATCTCATCAGGAGTTAACTCTAAAAGAGAATCCAATAAATTTTTTCTGAAAACAAGCTCCTCCCTTGCTTTTCTTTCTTCAGTTACATCTCTCAAATAAGCCATATAACAATAAACATTACCATTCTCATCAAAAAGCGGCATGATATTCATATGACAGAAAAACACGGAACCATCTTTTCTGATACTTAAATGCTCTCCTGAATATGTATCTCCTTTCGAAACTTTCTTGAAGATTTTTCTATGAATTTCCTCGTAATCTGGCTCCGCTATTAAAATTTCGAGAGTCTTTTCCTTAAGCTCCGAGAAGGGATAACCGAATAACTCTTTTGTTGTTTTATTAGCATAATTAATATGCATTTCTGTATCCATACGTAAAATTGAATTTGTAGATTGTTCAATAAGATCATTTAATTTGTATATTTTTCGCTCTGCTTTTTTCATCTCGGTGATGTCTCTTATCAAAACAATAGCAGTTTCTTTATCGACCTTAGTAAAACGTGCTTCCCAGTCTCGCAGGTCATCTTTGGCGGTAAGCTGATACTCAAAACTTAGAATTTTACCGGTTTTAATTGCTTTTTTAATGCTATTTATACTACGGGCGGCTAAATTCTCAGGAAGGACATCCCGTATATTCTTATTTAAAAATTCCTCAGGTTTTGCATAAAGGATATCTTCATTCCCTGTATAGTAAGAAATAAACGTTCCATCTTTTTTAACCTGAAATAGTAAATCGGGGAAGGCGGAAAGTATTGCACGATCCCTCGCTTCACGCTTTTTCAATTGTTCTTCCATTTCTTTTCGTTGAGTCACATCTCTTGAAATACCTAAGGTCCCGATTATCTTTCCCTCTTCATCGTACCTCGGAATCTTACTTGTCGAAACCCAGGTTATTCTTCCGTCAGGGCGTGTTTCCTTTTCGATTTTTGCTTCGATTGGTTTCCCGTTTTTTATTATTTGTTGTTCGTCATGATACGCCGACTCTGCATGTTCTTTGGTAAAGTAATCAAAATCTGTTTTCCCTATCATTTCTTCGGCACTGGGAGCTCCAAGCCATTCAGCCATTGATTTGCTCACGGCAACGAAACGGCTTTTTTTATCCTTAAAGTAAATATTATCAGGCGTATTATCGAAAAGAGAAGCAAGCAGGTTGCTTTCAAAGACAACTTCTTCCCCGAGCTCTGCCAGTCTCACTTTTAGTTTCTCTTCTAATTCTTTTGTTTCGGTTATATCTCTTAAAAGACCCAAAATACCAATTACCTTACCTTTTTCATCATACCACGGAACTTTAGTTGTTGAAACCCAGGCTGTTCTTCCGTCGAGATAGGTTTCCTTTATAACTTTTCCCATAACAGGTTTCTTTGTTTTTATCATTTCCTGTTCTTCCCGATAGGCTTGTTCTGCATGGGGTTTTGTAAAAAAGTCGAAATCAGTTTTGCCAATTACCTTATCCACGTTTTCAACTCCTAACTTTTCTACGAGCGCTCTGCTCACCTGCACAAAACGGCTTTTCTTATCTTTGAAGTAAATTCGATCGGGTGTTTTATGGAGAAGAGAAGAAAGCAGGTTACTTTTGAAAACTAATTCCTTTTCAAATTTTTCTATTTTTTCCTTAAGTTTAAATTCAAATTTTTTCTCTGCAGTTATATCTTCAAGAAAAACTAAAGAACCAATATACTTTCTCTTCTTGTTCTCCTTGTTATACTTTGGAGAAGATATAACATGAAGGGTCTTATTGTTTCCGTTATTTTCTGAAATTTCAAATTCGGATAGCTTATTTTGTTTCTCTATCCATTTTTTCACTTCTTTAAACGCCTTAGGGCTGACAAACTCATTTAAATTCCTTCCTACCAACCCCCCTTTTTTTACCCCAAAAAGATCATCGCAAGCAAGATTTGAAAAAAGGAAAGCGCCTTTTGGATCCAAAAAACACCCCGGAATATTTATTTCTTTAATTATAAGAGAATAAACAGAATGATTATTAAAAGATATACCATTGTTTTCTTTCTTTGTTCTTCTCTTAGTCATTTTTATTTGACCTTCCAATGGTAAAAGATTCTGCGGTATTCTCAGGTCCTAAGATTTTTGTAAACCTAATAATTACAGGCAAAAGCAATTAAATCTCCTCATAACAATTTTACGCTTAAAGGGAATCTTGTCAAGGGTCTTTGTCATTCATCGAAAAAAGGTCTTAGGTCGGAAACCGCTCTCGGCTTACCGCTTACAGCAAACCGCTTTAAACCT
>CAZQNI010000187.1:0-4104 GCA_964594255.1 uncultured bacterium
ATTCTCCTTTAAATTTAAACACACCATAATAAAAAGGATTTTTGAGAATGTCAGGAATTACACTTTTTACCAAATCCTTTTCTCTTTTGCCTTTAAGACCCATCTTTTTCGCAACTTCACTTAGGTCACCGAATGAGTAGTTCCCGGTTGAATACAATTCAAACAATTTTTTGACAAGTGGTGCTTTTTCTTCGTCTAAAATAATCGCATGAGTTCTAAGGTCATTAAGATAGCCGACTGGAGCCCAGCCCGGATATCCTCCTCTAAGTACTTTCTCCTTCATACCCCTTTTAACATTTTCGGAAAGATTATCGATATAATACTTTGATTGACCGAAAGCGATAGAAAGCATAAATTTACCATAAGCGTTATTTTGAAAAGTAAACGTAGAAAATTTTAAATCTTTTATCGCTCCTGTATCGACGAGATAAATTATCCTTCCGCCATCGATTGAGTTCCTAGCAAGTCTATCAGGATGCCACGAAATAATTCCGTCTGCTTCTCCTTTTTCGATTAAGGAAAGCATTTCGTTGAAAATTTCCCTTCCGGGTTCCTTAGCAGTTTTTGACTCGATGAATTCTTTAATTACGTTTAGATTTTCTTTCTCCGCAAGATTACGAAGTTCCCGAAGTTGCGAATCAATTGAAAGGATTTGTCTATCTTCTTCATCTGTTGATTTACGAGCGTATATGAAAAAGTTAGTCATTCTTTAGATTCCTTGTTTCGTCTTTCGTAAAATTTGTTTTGTATTTTTTTAAGCTTAAGTCCCAAAAAATAAAGAATTGGTGCAATAATAATAAAAACGTATATCGGATTTGTAAATATAAAGAAGAAGATCTTATAGACTAAACTCCTTTTCTTATATTTAACAGAACTCCATCTGTATCGCTCAGAGCCAAACAAAAAATCAAACATTCTACTTTTAGCCATTGAAAGCCTTACAAGCATAATTGACAATTTGGTCGGCATAACATAAAAGGAAATTTCAAGGTCATCAAAAGAAATTATTTCTGGTTTCAAAACGTTAGGCATTTTGAATAAAAAACTTATACTATCAATAGTGGGAGATATTTCAAAATTTAAGAAACTCACTTTTTTCCTCAAATAATTTAAAGTATCTTTCCGGTTAAATTTCTTCTCCGCCATATTAAGCACTTTAACACCCGGTTCCGTTTCGAACGAAAAATCGAAAACTGTATCAGTTCTAAAAATTGCTGTCGCTTTAATCCTTTCGCCACTTTTAGCAATAATCTTTTCTCTCATCCACCAGACTTTAAATTTCTGATTTTGATTAAATTTGACAGGAATAAAGAAACCGCATTTTTCTCCTTCTCTAATATTTCTCACTTCTTCCAATTCCCTTAAGTTCTTTAAACGTTCGGAATTACTTTTGGATAAAATTCGATTTGTCAATATAGTTAGTTCAAGGCTCTTAAATTTTTCATCGTCCTCCCATGTTTCTTTAGTTCTTTCTATCCATTGTTCTCTATATTCCTCCGGCAATTCAAAATATAGAATATTTATTATCCAATCACCGTATTTATTCCAAATTATACAACCATACGGATCGGTGAAATCAGCCATTATATAAGCCAGAACAAACTCTTTTTGATCCTCTTTAGGTAAATGTGTTCTATAAATATAAAAATCCTTATCTAAAAGAATCCTTTTTTCGGAAATTTTCGTAACAATAAGATATCCATTTTCAAAATAACCAGGAGAATAATTAACAATTATAAGGGTATCTCCCTTTATTTTTGGTATGAGGAAACATTCAACCCAATCTTTTTTCTCTTTTTCAAACCAGAATAGATGATCAGGATGCGTCAAGGTGTTTTCAATAAAGTTTTCTGTAAATAAGTTTTTTTCAACAGTGTAATGTCGAGGGATTCCATATCGCAAATAACGTTCTACCATCTCTTTTAATTCTTTATTTTTAATATTAGAAATCTCTTTTTCTATTCCCCTTTCTTCCCTTAATTTATTCAGCTCTTTAAGCTCTTGAACTGTAGGTATATATACAACCATTATCCCCTTATCTATGTATTCTTCTTTACAAAAATCCCGAATTCTTTCATTTTCAGACAAACGCTTTCTGAGTTTGAGAAGAAATTTCCCTTCCCAATCCTCCGTTTCCAGAGTATCAAAAGAGTTTAAAACTGATATACATATAGAATCACTAATTTTAATTATTTCCTGAGTTGGTTCCAAAATAAAAAAAAGTGAGTTTAAAACTTTCCCTGATGTTGTGGTGGTGTCAAACTGCAATTGCAAAAAAAGTATTAAAAACATTTGTCTACCCTAAATTTATCTTTAAACTCTGGAAATCAAAAATTCTAAAGTATAAAATCAAATGAATCTGTCTGTCTTCTTCGTCTGTTGATTTCCGTGCGTATATGAAAAAGTTGATCATCTTAAATTAAAACAACAACAAAAAATAAACCCATAAAAAATATTAAATATGGGGAAACCGCCAAAATAAAAGCTCTTGGAAGATTTATTTTAAGAGATTTTGATAGTGCAGCAGGGAGATAAATTAATGATACTAGAATCACTATAATAAAAGATGCCATATTTAATCCTGACAAGTTTAAATTCCTAATAACAGATTCCGGTAATTCTTCACATGAAACAATCGGCAACACAATCAAAGAAGTGGATGCAACATATAAAATCATAACAGATAAAACATCATTAAATTCTCCTTCTGCTTTAAAAAGTTTTCCTAAAAAATAATATATTCCAGAAAAAACAAAAGATACTAAAAGAGCATAAAGCGCTATTGCCATACAGGATACCACCGCTCCTATAATTAAAAAAGGTATAGAAAATATCACCGTTAACAAGCTAGCCTCAACTTGCGAAAAAATGAGGGATCCCATCAATAAAACAAAAAATGGGCTAAAACAAATATAATAAATTATTAAGAAGTTGTATAACTTCTTAAACTTAGCATTTTCTAATATTTTTGAAAAAGCTTCACCTGGTCTTATATACATTTTCGGAACCAGGTTCAGTATTTCTTGACTTTCTTTGATTGCCTTCTTTAGCCCTTTCTTGCTAAATAATTCATCACTCATTTTTTTCTTTTATAATCCTTTGCAACTCTTCGTAAAAATCCTGCATATCCTCAACACTAAATATTATAAGTTGCCCCGAATTCCTAGTCTTTCTTCTAAATCCTGCATGGAAACCCAAAAATAAAAAATATTTACTAATTTCAATATTCGATTTCAGGTATATTTCTATAAATTTTTTGTCAAAAAATTTGTCTTCCATTATTTTTAATTCATCAATCAAGTTATACATTATTTCAACATTAAGATTTCGTATTTTTACGGAAATTACTTCTTCCTTTAAACTAACCGAGAAAGAAGTATAAGAGGAAAACAATATAGAAAGGCCTATAAAACAAAGAGCTAAAACAAAATCAATTATTAAAAACTTTTCCATCAAAGAGCTCATATAAAAAGCTAAAAATGCAATAAAAATGACCGTGAAAATAGCCACGGGTAAAAAAAGACGATACAGAAATAACATTTTTCTCCTGTCAGATAAATGATATTCTTTCAAGAAACCACCTCCTTTTATCCAGTATAAAGAAAAAAACACGTAGAGTCAAGGTAAGTTTTTGAAAAAAATAAAAACCGGTTCGAACTTTGTTTTAAAAAATAGGCAATTAACTTTTTCGCATCGAATTCCTTTTGATTTTATTTCTTTAAATAATTGTATTTCAAATGATTATTTTAAAAAAGAGAGCCCCTTTTGGGGTCGTTGTGTGGGGTCTTTTGACAACCTTTTTTCTGAAAATTCCAAAATTTGTTTGGATTGGCTGTGGGGATGGGATTCTAACTTCTAACTCCTTACTGCTAACTTCTTTCTAATTCATCCTTTTTCTTGTTTTTGAGATTTTTAAATTGGACCAATCATTTCACATTTCAAGGTCTGACCCCGTTAACAATTTCACATTTCAAGGTCTGACCCCGTTAACACGTCACACTTGATATTAAAAAAAAGACTGCATAATTATAAACTACTATATTGGGGTTTTTTTATACTTGCCAAGCGAGAGCTTTTTACTCCCGCTCGGTTTTTTTGCTGGTC
>CAZQNI010000188.1:0-4083 GCA_964594255.1 uncultured bacterium
AATTTTTAATATCAAGAATGAAACGCTCGGAAAACAATTCCGAGTTTTTACGTCTTATGACAGTATAAGGGGGAAAAATGAAAAAAGATATACATCCTGAATATAAAGAAGTCGTAATTAGTTGTACTTGTGGTAATGTGATAAAGACCAGATCCACAAAAGAAAATTTGCACGTGGAAGTCTGTTCAAATTGTCATCCGCTATATCAGCAACTTAGGAAAGAAGGCTTAATTCCCGATTTAAAGGAAGTTAAGTAGGTAACTTTTTCCCTAATAAAATATTGTAGTGATATTTATTTCTGCCGGACAGGTAGAAAACTATCTGTTTGTTGCTCATTAATTAATTTCGAAGTACTGTGAAATTAAATATCAAAAATTAGAAAGCAAAATAAAACATAAAAATGCAAAAATGTACCTTACCTTAACTTAAATATTAAACTCTTTAAATATGTCTTTAAGTTAAGTATTGTTTTAAACAAACAAAAAACTTTGTGCTCTTTGTGTCTTTGTATGAGAATAATTCGGGATTGTGGGTTGATATTCTGTATTCTGACTTCTGGCTTCTGAATTCTTTTTTACTTTGTGTCCTTTGTGATCTTTGTGGTTAATTATAGTTTAAAGAAGAAAGTAATCTTATTTTTACATAGTTGCGAAAAATGTACGCAAAATGCAAAAATTTCAAAATTTAAGTCCTTGTTTATGAACAACTTATATTTTGGAACGATACTTGCATATAACTATATTGGATCTTTTGAATGTACATTTTTCTTGTCTTTGTTCTTTTAAAATTAAAAATTTAGAAATGATCTTCCTTAAAGATTCCCTTTCTTTTTTTTATGCAGGGGAGGAAATTTTTTAAAATAATTTTCTGAAAATCTTTATAAATACCCCCCCTATCCTCCCCTGCTTTATTTTTATTAAAGTAACCTTGGTTCTTAATACCTCCTTGTTTCCGGCCTCTTCTCTTGCTTCTGGCAGGGGAAGAGGTTTTATTTTTGGGAACTATGTATTTATAGTGTTTTAAATCATAAATTTGTAAAGAAATCTATTTTTCTCAACTTTTTTGAGAAATTAAATATTAAAAATTAAAAAGCAAAATGATATATTAAAATGCAAAATTGTCCCTTCCCCTAACCTCAAAAGTTAAAAACATATTTGTGCTATTTTTGTGATTTGTTGTTTTTTTCTCAGATTCTTCGAATCTAAGTTGAGTTGTTAAGTCGTTGAGTGGTTGAGTTGAAAAGAAAGAAATAAAAACTTTGTGCTCTTTGTGACCTTTGTGGTTCAATAATTTTTTGGGGAGTTGGGATGGGATTCTGTATTCTGACTCCTGGCTTCTTACTTCTTTGTTAAAGTTTTCCATTTTGATATTTGATCTTTACATTTTAGCGGCTTTGCCGCGATGTGCCTTCGTGGCATATGATTATAAGCAAGGATTGACATTTAGGGCTAAAAATATATAAATAATTTATAGTAAAAACTTTCAAGAAAAAATTTAGGGAGGATTTATGAGAAAATTAGTAATATTTGTATTTTTGTCAGTTCTTTTATTCTCGGGCTGCCAGCCGGATTGGCTAGTCGGCGGTAATATTCACTTGCAAGGGGGTAGATATGATAGAGCTATTGCTCAGTATGAAGAAGGGGTAAGGAAAAATCCAGATAGTTATGTACCTTTTGTTTCCCTGGCAGCTGCTTACTATATGAAGAAAGAATTCAAGGTAGCTGTCGATTATCTTGATAAAGCAATTGAGATGGACAAAAAAGGCGCTGAAGGTAAAATTCAGTCTTATGAGGGTTTGTTAAACACCAAGTATTTAAAATGGCAGATATATTATAATGGTGCAGTGGAATATTTCGAAGATGAGCCGCAAAAAGCGCTTGATTTGGCGAAAAAATCACTTGATGTGGAAGATAAGAAAAAAATGTCCTTGAGTTATAGCTTGTTGGCAAGGATGATGTTAAACTCTGGTAAAAAAGAAGAAGCCAGAGATTTATGTAAAAAAGCAATAGAAGAAGATAAAAACAATATTGAGCCTTATCTATACTTAGGTCGTTATTATCTTACAGAGAGAGAATTGGATGAGGCGCTTAAATGCTTTAATGAGGTTCTGTCAATCGATTCAACAAAAGTCGAAGTATATGAGTTAATTGGACAGGCGTATTTGCTTAAAAAACAGCATTCAAAGGCTATCGAGTTATTGGAGAAAGCACTTTCGATTACAGGTAAAAGTCCGGCAATTCTTTATAATCTTATGTTCGCGCATTATGAGAATGAGGATTATAATGAGGTTATGAAAAAAGGAAAAGAAGTATTGGAGCTTGAGAATGTACAGGTTTCCGTTTTGACAAATGTCTACAATCTTCTCGGTCAAACATATGAGACCAAGGAAGATTATAAGAATGCAGTGGCTGTTATGAAAGAAGCGATAGATAAAGGTGTTAATAATTGTGATTCATATTCTATAATGGCTCATGCTTATTATAAATTGGGAAAATTGCAGGAGTCTAATAGTTGGTCAAAGAAATGGGAAGAATGCGATAAAAATAAGTAATAAGATCTGACTTTAAACGTCTAAAAAGTATAAGGCTAGGGTTGACATATTTCGTAAAGAATATATAAATAACGTACGCAAAAATATACAAAGAACCATAAAAAGGGGGAAATATGAAAAAGTTTTTGTTTTTTGCATCTTTAGTTATTCTTTTGGGAGTTGGTTTCCACGGTTGCAAATCGGCTGAAGAGACAGGTGGTAATATTCACTTGCAGCAGGGTAGATATGATAGGGCTATCGAGCAATTTAAAGAAGCCGCAGCAAAGTATCCTAATAGTTCCGGTCCTTTGGTCTCGCTGGCTGCATCTTACTATATGAAAAAAAACTACAGAGAAGCCGTGGATTATCTTGATAAAGCAATTGAGATGGACAAAAAAGGCGCTGAAGGTAAAATTCAGTCTTATGAGGGTTTGTTAAACACCAAGTATTTAAAATGGCAGATATATTATAATGGTGCAGTGGAATATTCTAAAGACGATACGAAAAAAGGGATAGAGCTAGCTAAAAAAGCTCTTGAGGTAGAGGATCCCACGAAAGTGTCCCAGAGTTACAATTTGCTGGCGAATATTATGTTGAACTCGGGCAAGGAAGAAGAGGCTAAAGTTTTCCTCGCGAAAGCTATAGAAGCCGACAAGAAAAATGTTGAAGCTTATATGTCCCTGGGTCATTATTATCTCACGGAAAAGGATACGGACAATGCTCTTAAATACTTTAATGAGGTTTTGAAAATAGATTCAACAAAAATCAAAGTTTATGAATTGATAGGACAGGCATATTTGCTTAAAGGAGAGTATAAGGGAGCTATAAAATCGCTTGAAAAGGCGTTGGCGATTTCGAATAAAGATCCGAAAATTCTTTACAATCTTATGCTGGCGCATTATGAAAGCAAGAATTACAATGAGGCAATTAAAAAAGGGAAGGAAGTGTTGGGGCTTGAAAATGTAGAACCTTCGGTACTGACCAGTGTTTACAATCTAATGGGTCAGATATATCAGAAAAAGGAAGATTATAAAACTGTTATTGCCGTTGTGAAGGAAGCGATAGAGAAAGGTGTATATAATTGTGATTCGTATTCACTAATTGCCCATGCGTATTTTAAATTAGGAGACGTAAAGACATCCAATAGTTGGTCAAAGAAATGGGAAGAATGCGATAAAAATAAGTAATAGGTGATTTTCTTCATAGGTTAAAGAGATTTAGATTGAAGGGGTAAGTGAGAGCTTGCCCCTTAATTTTTTGACATATTAAAATTTATTTCTCAGGTAACTCTCTAATCTTTTATTGGCTTCTTTTATTAATTCGAAAGTTTTTCTGCAAGCTTCGGTATCTTTGCCGGCAGGATCGGTAATTATGTTTTGTCTTTTCTGGGTCTTAAAGTTACGTAGAAATGTGATCTTATTTTTGTTTTCCGGGGAAAGGAACGTTATGTAATTTTTGTGCATTTCTTCCATCACAAGAATCAAATCAGCCCATTCTAATAAGGGTTTCGTCAATAGCCTTGAAGTGTGTTCTGTTTTCAAGTTATTTTCTTT
>CAZQNI010000189.1:0-4065 GCA_964594255.1 uncultured bacterium
TATTTGAAGAAAACAAAGAAAATATATATCTAACCGAACGAGGTTCTTTCTGGGTGCACTTAATGCAGAATTATTATTTCCTTGATTACGTCAATAAGGTCTGGTCGATTGCGATGAAAGACCCCTGGCCGGAAAGGATTAAAATATAGACTATAGAGGAAATGTATATGAACATTTTCTTCTCATGAAAAAAATAACTTGACAAAGAAATTTCTATGTATACAATAGTTAGTAAGGGGGTATTGTTGTTCCTTTATAAAAATTTTAAGCTTGTGAAAACATCAAAGTTAAGTAAACGATTGTTATTTCTTACTTTTAGGAGTTAAAAGGTTATAATTTCTGCTCAGTGCAGAAGGGGGATTTTATGAAAAAATTTAAGTATCTTATGCTTTTATTATTATCGTTTTCCCTTATATTTCTTCCCCAAGTAGTTACTGCGGACTCCAACGTATCTGAATACTGGCAAGATTTCGTTTGTTTACAGATGTACTGTTCTAATTCTTACGCTGAGGTATCAAACTTAAGCGATATCAATTATGCTTATTCTGACCCTTATGATGAAGAAGAAGGGGAGGAAGAATGGGAAGACGAGGAAGAGATAGAAATAGAACCTGAAACATTAGAATCTCGAATGGTAAGGCGCAATAAGGAAAAGAGGACGAGGAAAACCATGGGAATTGTTGGAGGAGTAATGGGTGCGCTTACTCCTCTTTTTTTTGCAGTAGAGGGCGTGCAAGCTTATGGTGTTCTTTTAGGTATTGCGGGAGGAGGGCTTGTGGGAAGTGGAGGTGGGTTTCTGTTTGCTGAGGCGATGATCCCGGGAGAGGATATAGAGGGAGGGAATGTAAAACCTCCTGCAGGGTGTCTCTTAGGTACTTTTCTTGGAACGCTTATAGGAGCTACAAGCGGAGCGACTGCCGGAGGATTAATGTTAATAGGTGCCGAATCCGACAGCGATGATTGGATTGATGTTGGCCCCAGATTCGGAATATTCGCCGGAGCAATTATAGGAGGAATGGTGGGAGGTATAACCGGTGGTATAGCAGGTGCTTCGATAAGCGAATCTTTTCCGGCAGGAATAGATGAAACCAATATAGTGCAAAAGCGTTCTCCAACAGGGATAATGACAACCTTCGTAAAAATACCGGATTCCACCGGAGTGAAAAGAACTCTTGTAGAAGTTCCAAAACCTCCTCTGCGTATGAGTAAGATCGCAACCGAAGTGATTGTGGGCACTTTATCAGGGTACTGTATTGGTGGAATCGGTGAGCTTATGTTAGAGGATGATCCTTCTTCGCTTACAAAAAATTTTGTGTGGATGTCTAGTGTTACAATAGGTACTACAATTGGAGTTTACGCAGCTGGGAACCGTAACAATGAAACCGGTCATTTTTTAGGAACTCTTTTCTTAAGTTCTTTAGGAATGGCTTTGTCATATGCATTATTATCGGATAGTGAGGATAGGGAAAATCGAGGCTTATTTCTTGGAGGTTCGCCTGTAGTTTGCTCAATATTTGCGGCTTTCGCATTTAATGCGGGCCGAAGGTACTCTCGCTATCAAGGTGTAGATGTAGGTTTAATCAACCTCAAAGATGATAGAGTAATTCTCGGAAATCCTTCAATGTACATTCATTCTGACCCTTTTGGAGTAAAAGAAATTGCATACGGGGTAGAGCTGTTTAAATTTAAATTTTAAGCTTCTTATATAACGGATTTTAAATAAACTTTAGTATTTCGGTTTATTAATAAACCGAAATACTCCATAGAAAATGAAATTTGGTATTATTACAAATCCCTTGACAGAGGTTATATTGTTCTTATGATTTAGATTGTAACTATTTAAATTAAAAGAGGAGATAAGCTTATGTTTTCAAAAATTAAAGAATTTAATAATTCATTTGGTTCATTGGGGATTGTGGTTTTTCTTTTCTTGATGTTACCTTTTAACGTGTTTGCTGAGGATGGTTATAGATTGTGGCTCAGGTACGATAATATAGCTGATGAAAATAAATTAATGGAATATAAAAAAGATATTAAAGAAATACATTTCTCCGGGGATTCACCGACTTTAAAAGCTGCACGAGAAGAATTGTCAAAGGGTGTTGCAGGTCTGCTTGGTTGTCCTTTAAAATTTACGGATAAACTTACCGAGAGCGGGACCGTCATTGTAGGTACTCCGAAGTCTTCGAGCATTGTTGCGTCCCTTTCGCTCGGCAGTAAACTGAAAAATGTTGGCAAGGAAGGATATATAATCCAGAATTCTGTAATTAAAGGTAAAAAATGTATTGTGATTTCTGCCAAAACGGATGTCGGTATATTGTACGGTGTTTTTAATTTTCTTAAAATTCTTCAAACCAATAAAAGTCTTAATAATTTAAAGATTATCGAAAGCCCCAAAATCGAATACAGGCTTTTAAACCACTGGAATAATCTTGATCGCACGGTTGAGAGAGGCTATGCCGGATTTTCTATCTGGGATTGGCATAAGCTTCCCGATTATCTTGACTCCAGATATGAAGATTATGCGAGAGCTAATGCCTCTATTGGAATTAACGGAACAGTTTTGACTAATGTTAATGCAAATGCTTTGGTTTTAACGCCGATGTATCTGGAAAAAGTCGCAGCTTTAGCTGGTGTTTTTAGACCCTATGGAATTAAGGTGTATCTTACCGCCCGTTTTAGCGCTCCTATAGAAATCGGTGGCCTTAAAACGGCAGATCCTCTCGACCCGGAAGTTAAAAAGTGGTGGAAAAATAAAGTAGACGAAATCTATGAATACATTCCCGATTTCGGAGGTTTCTTGGTTAAAGCCAATTCGGAAGGTCAGCCCGGACCGCAAAATTACAACCGCAGTCACGCCGATGGTGCAAATATGCTTGCTGATGCTCTATCGACTCACGGAGGCATAGTTATGTGGAGAGCTTTTGTTTACACTTACGATAAGAATGAAGATAGAGCTGAGCAGGCGTACAATGAATTTGTCCCTCTCGATGGGAAGTTTAGAGATAATGTGTTGATACAGGCAAAAAATGGTCCCATTGATTTTCAGCCGAGAGAACCTTTCCATCCCTTGTTCGGAGCGATGAAAAAAACTCCTGTTATGATGGAATTTCAAATTACACAGGAATATCTTGGTTGTGCTACGCATTTAGTGTATCTTGCAACTTTATATAAGGAATGCCTCGAGTCTGATACTTATGCTAAAGGTGAGGGTTCGACCGTGGCTAAAGTAATAGACGGTTCGCTTTTCGATTATCCGAACAGCGGATTTGCCGGAGTTTCGAATATCGGAACCGATAGAAACTGGACAGGGCATCATTTTGCTCAAGGAAACTGGTATGCTTTCGGGCGTCTCGGATGGAACCATGAACTTTCAGCCGGAGAAATTGCGGAAGAATGGATCCGCATGACTTTTTCTAACGATAAAGAGGTGGTAAATACGGTAAAAGAAATTATGATGGCTTCACGGGAAATAACAGTAAGCTATATGACCCCACTCGGATTGCATCATATAATGGCGGAACATCATCATTACGGTCCTGGTCCGTGGGTGGCGGTGTCCGGCAGACCAGATTGGACTTCCGTTTACTATCATCAGGCAGATTCCGAGGGAATAGGATTTGACCGAACAAAAACAGGTTCTAATGCTTTAGGGCAGTATTCTCCTGAGGTAAGGGAGAAATTTTCCGACCCAAGGAAATGTCCGGATGAATATCTCCTCTGGTTTCATCACCTGCCATGGAATTACAAAATGAAGTCCGGAAGGACTTTGTGGGAAGAACTTTGTCACAAATATTACAGCGGCGCCGATTCAGTAAAATGGATGATAGATGAATGGACTTCTCTGGAGGGAAAAATCGATGAAGAAAGATTTGAGCATATATCGACATTTTTGAATATTCAGGCAAAAGAGGCAAAATGGTGGAGAAATGCGTGTCTCTTATATTTCCAAACATATTCAAAAAAACCAATCCCTTCTGAATATGAGAAACCAGAAAAGACATTAGAATATTACAAAAATCTTAAATTTCCCTATGCTCCGGGTATTAGACCGTCGTGGTAATG
>CAZQNI010000190.1:0-4040 GCA_964594255.1 uncultured bacterium
TAAAGGAAGTCAAGCTAGGAGACTATCTTATAATACATGCCGGTTTTGCCATAGAAAAACTAAACGAAGAAGAAGCAAAAAAGACCCTGGAAATCTGGGAAGAAATAGCAAATATTCAAAAACAATGAAATATATTACCGAATACAGGAATAAGAATCTATCCCGGAAAATAGCTGATAAAATAAATGGCTATTTAAAAGGATATAACGGAAAGATTTCTTTGATGGAAGTTTGCGGAACGCATACCCATTCGATTTTCCGTTCCGGGATTATGAGCCTTCTCTCCGAGAAAATTGAACACCTTTCGGGTCCGGGCTGCCCGGTATGTGTAACTCCGAACAAATATATAGATACGGCTATCGCCTATAGTCGCCTTCCTGACGTAATAATAACAACTTTCGGAGACATGATTAAGGTACCGGGTTCAACGTCTTCTCTTGAAAAGGAAAAAGGCGGCGGCGGAAATATAAAAATAGTTTACTCCCCTCTTGAAAGCCTTGAAATCGCGCGAATTAATCGCGAAAAGAAAGTCGTTTTTCTCGGAGTCGGATTTGAGACCACCGCTCCTTTGATCGCTTCAACTATTCTATCGGCAAATGAAGAAAAAATTAAAAATTTTTTCGTTCTTGCTGGGCACAAACTGATTCCTCCTGCGATGAAGGCACTTTTAGAAAGCGGAGAGATAAAAATAGACGGTTTTATCTGTCCCGGACATGTTAGCGCCATCATCGGAGAAACACCTTACTATCCTATAGCAAATAACTTCGGCGTTCCATCCGTAATAGTAGGCTTCGAACCAATCGACCTTTTGGAAGGGATTGAAATGTTGATAAGACAAATCACCAAAGGGGAAAAACACAGCGTAGAAAATCAATATAAGAGAGTCGTTCGCAGAGAAGGAAACGAAAAAGCCATATCTCTAATAGATAAAGTTTTTGAGGTAAAGGATTCGGTGTGGAGAGGGCTTGGTTTGTTACCAAAATCAGGATTATACATAAAAGAAACCTACTCGGAATTCGACGCGGAGAAGAAAATAAAAGTAAAAGTAGAAAAAACAAAAACCCACCCAAAATGTATATGCGGAAAAGTGCTATGTGGTACAAAAAAGCCTTACAATTGCACACTGTTTGCAAAAATCTGTAATCCAGAAAACCCAATCGGACCCTGTATGGTTTCGGGAGAAGGAACCTGTGCAGCTTATTACAAATTTAAAAAACAATGAAAAAGAAAAATATAAAAAGTAAAAAGATTTTGCTTTCGCATGGAAGCGGCGGTGTCGCGATGAGTTCTCTTATAAAGGAATTGATGCTGAACAAATTCGACAATCCAACTCTTAACGAACTAACCGATTCCGCTATCTTAAAATCTACAGGAGATAAAAATGTATGTTTTACAACGGATTCCTATGTTGTAAATCCTCTTTTTTTTCCGGGCGGAGATATAGGAACTTTAGCGATAAACGGCACCGTAAATGATCTCTCGGTAATGGGAGCAAAACCTCTTTATATCTCATGTTCTTTTATCTTAGAAGAAGGTCTTGACTGGAGTATCCTTGATAAAATTACGACTTCTATGGCAAAAGCAAGTCAGAAAGCGGGAGTACAGATCGTTACAGGAGACACAAAAGTCGTAGAGAAGGGAAGCGCCGATAAATTATTTATCAATACCTCAGGCGTTGGCATTCTACAAAAAGAGCTGTTTCTTTCCAAAAACAAGATTAAAGCCGGAGACAAAATTATTATAAATGGAAAAATCGGAGCTCACGGGTTAGCCGTAATGAGCAAAAGGGAAAATTTTAAAACAAATATAAAAAGTGACTGCGCTCCTTTATGGGCTTTAATAGAAAGCATGCTATCGGTAGGCGGAATAAAGTTTATGAGAGATCCGACAAGAGGCGGAGTTGCCACTGTTTTATGCGAAATTACAGAAAACTCCGATTTTGGAATTACAATCAAAGAAGAATCTCTCCCAATTCACGAAAACGTATCCTCTTTCTCGGAAATTCTCGGGCTTGATCCTCTCTATACTGCAAATGAAGGTAAAGTTATCGCTGTAGTAACTAAAGACAAAGCCTCGTCTATTCTTTCGAAAATGAAAAAACACACCCTTGGCAAAGAAGCTTCCATAATAGGAGAGATAACTAATAAAAACAAGGGGAAAGTTGTACTTGAAACGATTGTCGGAGGAGAAAGAATTATTGATCGCCTCGTAGGCGATCAGCTTCCTCGCATTTGCTAAAGGATAAATGTTAATAAGAAAAGATGCGATAATTCTCAAAAGTTACGATTTCCGAAATACAAGTAAAATAATTCACATACTTTCATCAGATTCCCAGCGTCTTTCACTTGTAGCAAAAGGAGCCAGGCGAACAAAGTCACAATTTGCAGGCAACATAGAGCCGTTAAACCTGGCTCAGCTTGTATACTATATAAAACCAGGTAAGAGCTTGGGAACGTTAAAAGAAGCAAACATCAAAAACGGGCATCAATTCTTGAAGAAAGATTTATACAGATTAAATATTGGCTGGAGCTTAATATGGATAGGAAGAAAAATTCCCTCCCCAATGGATGGTCTTTTTGGGCTGGAAAAAAGATCTCTTGGCTTCCTCGATAGAGGTTTTAAGGAGGAAGTTTTAATTTACTTCTTTCTCTCCCTTTTTAAACTTCAGGGTATTCCGCCTCAAATGAGCAAATGCATAAAGTGCGGATCAAAAGAAGCAGATTATTTTGACATAGAAGAGGGGGGGACAAAATGCAACGACTGCGCGTCAAAAAACTCTCTTTTTTTTACACCTCTAAAGGAAGTAATCGAAGCTCTTAAAAAAGGAAGATTTAAAATATGGGAAAAAATAAACGAAAAAGACAAAAAAGAAATACTACAGATTACTTTTAAGTACGGCCTCTATCATTTAGGAGATTGGTTAAACTGCATAACAGAGATATTGCCGTTTGAAATTATACCATAGGAACGACAATGCTTCCAGTCCCCAAATATGGCAAGTGTTTTCTCCCCTTCCCTGTACAAATAAGGCTTATGAAAATGCCCCATTATGACTGCGTCGAATCCTTCTGAAAATTTCTCTGATGCAAACTTGACAAAGGTTTCTTCACTCAATTTTAAACCTCTTGAATTCGCTTGAGAAAATTTTGACACAGCTTTCGCCATTTGCAAACCCACCTCAGGATGAATTAAGGAAAAGAGTGCCTGTGAAAATCTATTGGCCAAAAATTTCTTTGCCATAAAATTGCCATCCATTTCATCTCCATGCTGCACTAACATTATTCTTTCCCCAAGCTTAACGACCTCAGCTCCAAGATGCTTAACAATTCCGAGTTCCTCGATAAAAGCACCTGCCCAGAAATCATGATTGCCTATCCAGTAGTGTATATTAACTCCTTGTTCCGCAGTTCTTTTCAATTCAAAAAATATGTTAAAAAAAATCTTAGGAATAAATGATTTATATTCAAAATAAAAATCAAAAATGTCTCCGAGTAAAAACAATTCATCCCCTTCTCTAGTGACTTTTTCAAGGAACGAAAGAAAAGTTTCAATTTCTTCTTTATCCGACCAATCCTGGAAATGAGTGTCCGAGACTATAAATACTTTCTTGTCTTCTGAAATCTCCACCATTGATATTTGATTTTTTTCGTTAATTTATTGTCCAAACTCCGCTTTCATTTCGCTAATAAGACCTATCGCTTCTTCAAAGTACTTCTTTTCGACAAGTTCGACTAAAAGTTCCCGATAACGCTTTTCTTTGGAAGAACTCCCTTCTTTTTCGTAGTTTTGCTCCAGAGGACCAGTTTCGGATTTAGAAGTTTCTTCAAAAAGACTTTTCTCCTCGTTATCCAGTGCATCTAAAATACCCTTTTCTTTTTTTTCTTCTTTTTTACGACTTTCCTCTTTCTTGAAAATTTCTTCAAACGGAGATTTATTTTGGTCCATCAAGCCTCCTTATCTTTATATAATTTAAGCTTATCCTCCACATCCTTCAATGTTGGGTCAAGTTCAATCGCCTTCTCCCAGTTTGAAACAGCTTT
>CAZQNI010000191.1:0-4026 GCA_964594255.1 uncultured bacterium
TAACAACACACGCATTCGCTTCCAAATCCGCAAACAAACTAAAATCTTTTAACCTAGCATTCAAGAAAAGCATATCACCCTCTACTTTAAATTCATCGCCATAAGGTTCTCTTGGAGAATATGTTAAGATTTTGGATTTCAATTGCAAAGATACTCTTTCCTTTTGCGTCCATCTACCAGTTCTGACCTCATCGATAGTATGCAATCTGGCAATAGGATAAAAATTACTTACTTTTTCGTCCTCGAATAAAATAATATTCATCATTTCATTTTATAAAAGTAAAGTAATAAGTCAAGGGCTATTTACGGAGAGAAATCGGCTGTAACACCAATTCTCCCGGTGTAATATATTTCTCCGTTGCTAAGTTTATGTACATTTGCATTTGTTACAAGATGAACCATTTCGGTAAAATCGAAAGTTATAGAAGATGTTAAATCATAAAAAAACCCGGTCGGATAGAGGTCATTCATTCTGTAAGAATTAACACTGCCGTCAGGGTAATAATTGTATCCCAGGGTTATCTGAAGTAAACCGCTTTTCCTTCCTCCAAAAAGCCTGTATCCCAATTCTACAATTGAAGAAATAAGTGTATCCTCTCCTGTAGTTAAAAGTTCTTCAAGTTTTATTTCAACCCCATTTTCATTCCAAAAACTCAAAAACCCTCCAATTTTATCTTCCTCTGTGCTCCACTCCCGTGTCAGCCCGAGTTCACTATAACCCTTAGCGCTATTATACTCCCAGCCAAGATTAATCCTTCCGTAACTCCGGTCCGGAATTCCCCAAAAAACTTCTCCGCTATTGTATTTAAAATTAGACCTAAAAGAAACTCTATTTTTACTTTTTTCAGGAAATTTAAGACTTAACAAACCATCGTTTCTTGACATTAAATCCGGGCTATAAATTAAATTTAAGTATCCGTTCATTAAAACCACTCGCTCAGAACGGACAGAAATATTTGCCGAATATTCTCTTGAATCCCTTTCTTTACCTGTGTATACAACCCTCTGAATATAATCTCCATATGGATTCTCATAATAAATATTGGAAGTCGAATCAAAAGAGTAATTTCCTTCACCAGGGATTACCTGCTGATAGTATCTTTCCCAGATACTTGCTTTTTTCTTGGAAATATCAAACTTACTTCTTAAATAAAAAGCACTTAGATTTAAATTCGTATTAAGACTTCCGTTGGTAATTCCTTCAGTTTGACCCGAACTCAAATTTTCTCTGTAAATATGTGAAGCAACAATGGACACATTCTTATATTTTAGATTCGTTCTACCCATATACACTTTAGCAGTATCGCCCCCGTTTCCACCCTCCAATCCATATAAAAGGTCTAAATACGTGCTACCTGCAAAAAATTCTCTTCTGTAATCTTCCCCTCTACTTAAATCTCTATAGGAAATCTCATAGTTAGAAAATATAAAACCCCCCTTTAAATCCAATCTTTGTTCTTTAATCTCTTCCCAATAAAAAAATAAAGGCGAAATTCTGAAATTTATTTTATCTTTACGGACAGTATCAGCTCTTCCGTAAGTATAGGAACATTCAATTCTTGAATTTGGAGAAAATTTCACGCCACTTTCTAAAAAATCGGAAGGAAAATCAACCATTTCCCAGGTCTCCAACAAATCTTTCTCTCCCTCCCATTCCCTAACAACAAAATTTGAGGTTTTTTTAGAATAATCAAACGATAAACTTAAAAAATCATATGGATTAAATTCAGATTTAACACTTCCATTTAAACCATCTCTTTTGTCACCTCCAAGGGGAATTCTAATTCTTCTCGCTTTTAATCTCCCCGATACAGCAAAATTTTTTAATTCTTTGTCTAAACCAAATAAAAACAGGTTGTCTTCTTCTCCTAAAGGGACTCTCCTTTTAACAGAATAAGGACCATCTCCTGTCCATAAAAAGCAATGTAATGAATCCACATATTCATATTCTCCGTTACCTTCCCCAACCCACTGGAAATAAACTTCATAAGAACCCTTTTTATAACCCTCATAAACAAAAATAGAATCCTCCAAGCTATAATCACCATTTCCTTCTCCAACATCCGAGTAAGAATATTTGTATCCAAAACCGGAATCAGGATAAGATTCAATTAAATCCTTTTCCGAGAAATCCTCCTCTCGAGTAAAAGAAAAAGAGTAATCATTACTCTCAAACGCAGTTTCATAGAAAATATTGCTTTCTCCGTAAACACTATATTGAAAAAGAACAAGAACCACTGATTCATTGTCAAGAAAAACAGATGAAGTAAAAGTCAGGGAGTTTTCCAGATAATTTATTATGTAATCTTTCTCAGTTCCCCTATTTAGCAGTTCACCATTAAGCCAAACTTGTTCGGACCCTCTTATTATTGAAACCCCACTTATTCTCTCATCAGGACTAATTTTATAAGGCCCTTGCTTGTTTTCAACAGTTTTAAAAGTAATTTTCCCATATTTAGCCTTTGAAACCCCCGCCACTCCGGATAGTTCTTTCCAGGTGAAAGAAAATCCAAGCAACTTTTTGTCTACTTCTTCCTCAACAGTTACAATATCGCCCATTCTTAAAGATACATTATCGGAAGCCGCTTCAATAAATATCTCGTCTATTTCACGCAAACTTTGTGAAACTACACTACCTTGAGGAATATTTTCATCAGATAGAACTCCGGAAACATTAAACTGCCCTGCCCTACCCCCTATCTTCATCCATAAACTCTGACTTATATCTGAGCCCCCTGATCGTACATCGACAAATAAACCTTTGTTACCATTTATAACAAGTTTACCGCCATCTTGCTGTGTAAAGCTTTCTATAGTTTCTGCAGTTAAAGACCTGCTTGTATCCGGAGACCATCTTGAATAGCTCTCATTTAGTTGAAAATCCAGATGTGAAAACTTTAATTTTAGTGGTAGAGAACACTCCTTATTAATACTCAAGGTACCTTTTCTATAATCTATTATATATGACGAATCGCGTATAAGAAGCTCCTCTCCGCACCACAGGCTATCAGAGTTTTGAATAATAAACGAATAACCGAGATTAATTTCTGACGTATCCGGTGAATCAATAATTAATACTTCTGATGATATGGAAAACAATAATAATATCAAATTAAAACATAATCCCCTTAGTGGAGTGAACTATAAACAATATCAGCTAATTTATCACCAATACCTGAAACTTCCCTAATTTCTTCTTTAGATGCCGCAAGTATCCTATCTTTTGATCCAAAATGCTGTATTAAAGCAATTTTACGCTTATAACCTATACCTTCAATCTCATCCAATTCCGAAAGAGAAAGTTTTTTTCTTCTGAGCTTTTTATGATAATTCAGAGCAAATGAGTGCGCTTCATTCCGTATCCTCATCAACAGCTTCAACGAATCAGACTGCAAAGGCAAAGAAATAATTTCTCCGCTAGGCAAATATATTTCCTCTGCTCTTTTTGCAAGAGCTATAACCGGAATTTTCAAAGATGTGATTTTTTTTATAGTTCTAATAGCAGAGTTCAACTGAGCTTTCCCTCCATCGATTAAAACCAAATCCGGTATTTCTTCTTCAAGAATCAGTCTTTTAATTCTTCTACTTATAATCTCGCCTATCATAGCAGGGTCATTTATTCCCTCAACACTTCTTATCTTAAAAGATCTATATTTATCCTTCGCAGGAAATCCGTTTATAAATACCACACATGAACCTACCGAATCCCTGCCTCCAATATTAGAAATATCAAACCCTTCTATTCGCACAGGCAATTTTTCAAGAAAAAGAATATTCTTAAGTTCAACAAGAGAATCTCTTTGTCCTCGTGCAGGATGCGAAAGCTCTCTCTCCAATTCAAGTTTCGCATTCTTACTCGCCATTTCTTTTAATCTTTTTAAAACCCCTCTTTGGGGTATTTTAATATCAGAAGAAAAAAGTTGTTCTAACAAATCTTTATCTTCTATTTCCATGGAGATTAAAATCTCCTCGGGAATATATGAGATTTTAAGATACTTCCAGGGAAGAAAACGCTGAAGATATTCG
>CAZQNI010000192.1:0-3965 GCA_964594255.1 uncultured bacterium
GGAAAGAATTCCTGAATCCCACAATAAAATCAAAAAAAGTGGTACAACTTTTGGGGTCAAGTTCCCACAGAGAACAAAAATAATTTTGTTTTCCCACCCCACAACACATTTCTTAACAACAAATAGCATAAATTTCACAAATAAATTAGTTTTGTTTTTTTATTAATGTAGCAAATAGTAATTTTTTTATATTCGTGCTATTCGTGTGATTTGTTGTTTCTCTCAGTTTTGGTGTAGGTTGGGTTTTAATAAATGAAAATCTTGTGTTAATCTGTGGTTACTTTTTATCTAAGTCAAAATTTTTATCCTAAATTAACGATTGATTTTTTTTTAATTTATTTTAATATAATTATATGAAATATTTAAAATATTTCGATTTATTTTCCAATATACCTATTTCCTTGGCCAACCATTCAGTTACCAGAAGCGCAGTCTTAGAGGTAAAAGATTCCAAAGAGGAACCACCTCTTTTCAGAATTTCCCTGGCACAGTGGTCATTGCATCGTCATTTTTTTGATAATAAAATCGAATCTACCCTAGACTTTCCGGTGATTGCCCGCCAACAATTCAAAATTGAAGCTGTAGAATACGTAAATCAGTTCTTTCCGGATAATGCAGAAAATAAAAAATACCTAACAGAATTAAAAAACCGTTCGGATAGCGTAGGCGTTAAGAATTTACTCATAATGTGTGACAATGAAGGAACTCTGGGGGCAAAATCTAAAATTGATAGAAATCAGGCTGTCGAAAATCATTACAAATGGATCGACACTGCAAAATTTTTAGAATGCCATTCCGTGCGTGTGAATGCTCACGGAAAAGGGACTCCTGAAGAGCAGAAAGGCCAGATAATTGAAAGTCTTTCAAAACTCGCGGAATACGGCGAGAAAAGAAGAATAAACTTAATAATCGAAAATCATTTGGGTCTATCAAGCAATCCAGTATGGCTTTCCGAAGTTATAAAAGAAGCAAATAATCCCTTTATCGGTACTTTACCAGATTTTGGCAACTTCCCCGAAGGAATCGACATCTACGAAAGCGTGGAAAAATTAATGCCTTTTGCAAAAGGCGTTAGCGCAAAATCTTACGCCTTCGACGAATATGGAAATGAAAGAAACATAGATTACGAAAGAATGCTTCGAGTAGTTGCTTCAAGCGGATATCGGGGATACGTTGGAATAGAATATGAAGGAAAAAATTTGGGCGAATACGAAGGTATCAGAAAAACGAAAGCTCTATTAGAAAGGGTAAGAACCAAACTTTCAAATTCATAAATTATAAGCAAAGAGATTAATCTTTCCTTTTGGATGGAATCTTTGAATCATTTATTAACTTCTGAAGTTCACTTTTAACTTTCCGTATTCTCTTCCTTATCATTTCATCTTTTGCCTCTTTACTATTCCAATCTTCATCCTCAAGATAATCAAAATGATTTAAGTGATCGATATACTCGATTAAATACTTATCCTTATCCTTTGTGATTTTAATCATATATACTCCTTATTTTACAAATTAATATATATTCATATTAAGATAATTTTTATTTTTTATTACTTTTAGATTAAATTTTTCCTAAATAGTTCCTTTATTTGCTTTTTTATTCAACCTATCCATAAATTAACCAATAAGTAAGGTATTCCCTCTTGACCTGAGGCTAAAATCTCCTTATAATATCATATAACAAGGAAATAAAGGATGAACGGTAAACAAGAGATAACGCGGAAACAGGAATAATGGATTTAAGTAAACTTGACCTTCTTAAAGAAGGGAATTTTGCAAAAATTTACACAAAAGGAGAGGTCGCATACAAGGCAGGAGAGCTTTCATACAAAGAAATACTGCGGGGACAATTTGAGCTCCTTTCCGAGATAAAAAACCCTCATTTTGTATCCGTTTATGAATGGTTCGAAGATGACGGAAAATGCGGATTTTCAATGGAAAAAATCACTTCGCCAACAATCGACCAGGTTTTTAAAAGCCCCCCTAAGAAAAAAACCGATTTCAAGAGATTAGAAAGTATTATTATTTCTATCCTCGATTCTCTTTCCGTTCTCCATTCAAACGGCATAATATGCGGAGATTTAAAACCAACTCATATTTTCGTAGATAAAAACAACAACGTTAAATTTATCGACCCGGGTTACGACCCGGATATAATCACTCCCGCCTATGCTGCTCCCGAAACCCTAACAGACTCCCCCACCTTTTCCTCCGATATTTACTCCATCGGCATAATACTCTATGAGATATTAACCGGCGAAAAAGCATTCAAGGGCGGCCTATCTAAGATAATAGAAGACAAACTGAAAAAAGGGCTGCCTAACCCTGAAGAAAAAAACCCCTCCATTCCCGAAGAATTAAATCTTTTAATCCAGAGAATGACGGCAAAAGACCCGAGTAATCGTTTAAAGAGTATAGAAGAGGTCAAAAGAGAACTCGCACTCGGCGCTCCAACCGCGGAGAAAAAACCCTCTTTTATTCCTGTGTTCTCGGGAAAAGAAAAAGAATTAAAAGAATTTGATTTCTTCCTTAAACAACTGCCCGAACCGCGTATCTTATGGATAGAAGGAGAAAGAGGAATCGGAAAAACGACTCTTTTAAGCCAAATCAAGATAAAAGCTCTCTCATGCGGAATTAACGTAAAAGAAGTTACACCGGGTGAATTGTATCGCTTATTAAGCGAAAAAAAACTCCCTGACGAATCTCTTGTTCTACTGCTTGATAATATATCATCCGCTACTGAACTGTCAGGCATTCTCAAAGAAAACGAAACAAATATAAGGCTAAATCCTCTAATCATTGCTATTAGCACAAATGACAAAACATCCGAAATCGAAGGACTTTCGGATATTACGACTATTTTTGCCCTTTCGCCCTTAAACAAAAATGAAATTACTTTTATTATCGATAAAAATTTCCCCTACTTCGAAAATAAAAAAGAGTTTGTTCTCTTCTTAAAAGAACAATCACAAGGAAATCCTACTCTTTTAAATCAAATAATAGAAATTTTAATTGAAGAAGGAATTATTGAGAGAAAGGGTAACAAGACTTTTTTCAAGCAAAAAAAAGTTTCCTCCGTTCCCCTGCCAGCCAGCATTCAGGAGAATCTAAAATTTCAGATAGAAAATCTAAACATAGAAGAAAAAAAGCTACTAAGAATATTATCCGTATTCCCGGAGAAAATACCTTTATATTTAATTTCTCTTTTCGAAGTGGCAAAGCCACTTACTTTAATTAATTCTCTTACTTCTAAGAACATTCTTCTGAAAGACAAAGAAGGTGTTTATTTTAAAAATAACTGGATCAGGGAGTTCCTTTATAAAAAATTAGAAAAAGAAGACAAAAAGAATATTTACAGAAAAATAGAAAGGAAAATAAATACTCCTGAAGTTTTATACATCCTGCAAAAAGATCTGGGATTAAAGAAAGATTACAGGCAGTCTCTAACAAAAATAGCAAAAAGAAGAATAAAAGAAAAAGAATATCCCCAAGCAATCAATTTCTTAAAAGAGGCTCTCTCCATAAAAGATGAACCTATTTATCGAATGATTCTTGCAAGACTTCTTGAAATTACCGGGAACATTAATTATTCATTATCGATTTATGAAAAACTTCTTTCCAAAGAACAAAATCCTTTTTATCTTCTGAAATTAGGGACAATCGAAGAGAGACTTGGCAATAAAGAAGAAGCCGAAAAATTTTTCAGAAAGGCAGTTAAATTTTCCGAAGGTAAAGCAAAGGAACAGGCGATCTATTCCCTCGGATATCTTTTAATAAAACAAGAAGAATTAGATGAAGCAACTGAACTTATTTCCGATTTCAAAAAGACGAAGGGAGAACTGCCTTTACGATTAAAATTTATCGAGGGCAGGCTTTTATGCGAGAAAGGCGAGTTTGAAAAAACTTTAAAAATCGTTGAAGAAGAATTAAAAAAGGACCTCTCTCCTGAAATGCGCAGACATTTC
>CAZQNI010000193.1:0-3944 GCA_964594255.1 uncultured bacterium
ACATAAAGCGATAACACAAGATTCTATTTTTTCGTACACCTCTACAAGCAGGGGCCTTCGGGCCCTTGCTTGTTTTTTTATACAGCGATATAATTAATGAAAAGTTTTCGACTAAGGGTTGAAAAATTTTTATTAGTAAATAAATTTAGTTTATGAGGATTTCTAAAATCAAAAATCCTAAAATATTGTATTTGTCTCGCGGACGTGGTTTTAGTCATGCGATGAATGACTTACTAATCCTTAAAGAACTTAAAAGTATAAATAAAGATTTGTCTATACTTGTTGCTTCTTACGATAAAGGATATACTTATTTTCTTAAAAATGGGTTTGAACCTTATAATCTTGGTTTAAGGCAAAACGATGAATTAACTTTAAAAGCGGGTCTAAGGATGTGGTCTCTTATACGTAAATTCAAACCGGATTTAGTAGTTAGCGATGAAGTTTTTATTGTTCTGCATATAACCAGGGGACTTAAAATCCCTTCTATCTTAATAACACACTGGTTTTTTGAATCGTACCATAAGAAACATCCGGTAGTTCCGGCAGTAAAGAAAGCAAATCATGTCATTTTTGTGGATACACCTGAATTTCATAATATTCCTCCGGATTTTAATGTTCTTCTTACGTTTGTAGGACCTGTAATCAGAGAGTTTGAATACAGGTTAAGTGATAAAGTGAGAGCAAGGAATGAATTAGGTCTAAATAAAAAAGATAAGATTATTCTTGTAACACCCGGTGGAAGACACAAAGATAGGAACAAATTATTGGAAGTGAGTTTGGAAGCTTTTAAAGAGTTAAATAGAAAAGATATGAAATTGATACTTTTGGCAGGGGAACTTCGTGAAGAGTATAAGAAGAAATTTGCTGATGAAAGTAGGATAATTGTTAAAGATTTTGACTGGAAAATGGATAGATTAATGGTTGCAAGTGACCTCGTTATTTGTAAGGGGACTTTCTCCACGACATGGGAACTTGCATATTTAGGTGTCCCTTCTATATCTATACCGGATATAAATAATCCCATCGATCAGATACATGTGAACAGAATGGAAAAATATAATCTTACCTTTAGAATTGATCCTCGTAAATTAAATAAGTCCGTTCTGCTTGAAAATATGAGAAAAATTTTCTATTCAAAGAGCAGGAAAATAAATATTTCAAAGGCTTGTAGAAAAATCATGTACGGAAGAGGTCAAAGAGAAGCAGCCGAAGAGATAAACTACTGTATTTCCGGTATTTTAAAATGACTAAGAAAAAGGAAATAAATTTTGATATAATTTTTCTTTCATATGATGAACCATTCGCGGAGGAACACTGGAAAAGATTAAAAAAACGTTTCCCTTACGCGCAGAGGGTTCACGGTGTGAAGGGAATTCTAAAAGCGCACAAGAAATGCGCTAAGCTAGCAAGAACTGATTATTTCTTCGTTTTTGATGGAGATGCATATATTCTTGATAGTTTTGGCTTAGAAGATGCCCCATCTGATATTTCGGATGATCATTTCTATATGTGGATGAGCAGAAATGCTGTAAACGATTTAGTATATGGAAATGGTGGAGTTAAATTATTTCCCAAAAGAATTTTTGAAGGAATTGAGGAGTATGGTGTAGATTTATTTGTTCATTTGCCCCATAAACAAATCTATCAGGTTGCTTCTTTAAGTAGGTTCAATTCCTCTCCTTTTTACTCCTGGCGTGCCGGGTTCAGGGAATGTGTCCAATTAGCAAGTCAACATTCTGAAATAATAAAAGAGCAAACAAGAATATATCTTCTAAATATATGGTGCAATAAAGGAGCCAGTCGTCCGTTTGGAGAATGGTGTGTTAAAGGTTCCCGTGCTGGTAGGAGATATGGTATGGAGAATATTGGTAATGAAAAGGCAGTGGAAAAGATGAACGATTTTGACTGGTTACATAAACGGTTTAATTGCGAATTAAAGGAAGGTTACCTTAGAGGTATGGAGAGTTATTTGGATAAAAGGAGTAAGCCTTAATAGAAAATATAAAATCAAAAGAATTCAAATGTGTTTTTTTAATTTATTAAAACATGGAGGTGTAAATGGATAATTTAAAAGTTTTTTCTTCCTCTTTTAAAGACGGAGAAATGATCCCGGATAAGTTTACCTGCGATGGTGAAGATATTTCACCTGCAATTAGTTGGGGAGAACTACCCGCAGGAGCAAAGTCACTTGCTTTGATATGCGATGATCCGGATGCTCCGAGCGGGGATTTCGTACATTGGGTTGTTTATAACATTCCGGCGGACACAGATGGTTTCAAAGAAAATGCTGAAATAAGTGACATAGCTGATTTGGGTATAACTGATTTTGGTCGCAGTGGTTACGGAGGACCCTGTCCGCCTTCCGGTTATCACCATTATCATTTTAAGCTTTATGCTCTGGATGAAATGTTGGAATCGGAAAACAATATAGACAAATATAGGTTGCTTGAAAAGATGGAAGGTCATATTCTGGCTAAGGGAGAAATTGTAGGATTGTATAAGAGATAGGATAAGCTGGAGCATTCAATTGATTTATCTTTAATTGCTAATAAGCGTTTTATTGTTGGTAATCAAAGTCGCTGAAATTTAAAAATCAAATATCAAAAAGTAAAATGACATATTAAAATTCAAAAATTAATTAAAAGAATAGTAACAATAAGTTGTACGAATAACACTAATAAAAAAATTTTTATTTGTTTTGACTGAATCCTATATCCGATATCCGAAATCCTAAATTTTTTCTTGCGTTGTGCGAAATCTTTTCTTATTTTGCAAAAAATTTTATATACAAGCGACTGATTATCAAGGCTTTAATTTCTGGAACGGTTCTTGTACATTAGGTTAATAGCTCTTTAAAAATTTAGTAGAACGGTGGTTTAAGGTGGTTACCTAGATAATATTTGCTCTCTCTAATATGTTAGTTTTAGAGGAGGTTACAATGTCAAGACTAAGTAATAATGATAATAGGCTTAATACCCCATTTGAGTTGAAGGGGAGTTTAGGAAAATCTTTCACGATCGATATAGATGGGTTATTGTTGGAGGGAGATCTTGTTTATGATTACTCGTTCAATATTCATCTGTTGATCACTGTTCCTGACACAATTTGCGGAGGAGATAAATCTTTCTATAGGATTTTGAATCTTTGTAAAAATAACTCTGCAAACTTAAACGTAAATTCCTGCTTCTTTGTACCGTTTTACGTTGAACACTCGGATACGTCAGTTTTTTCTTTATATTAAATCAGTTCTAAGTTCGGTGAGGGTTCTCTCTCGCTGAACTTAGAATTGTCTGGAATTTTCCTCTTTTTTATATATTTTAGAACTTAGTTTTTGGCTTTTCGATTTTCGATGTTAGCAAAAAACATAATAAATCTTTTATTTTTTTGGAGATAGGTGATAAGCTAAGAGCAAAAGGCGAATGGCGAATAGCGAAGTATATAGTGTCTTCGTGCCTACTTCGTACTGGAGAACGGTTTTTTAAGAATAGAAAAGAAAGATGGTTTTAAGAGCCTTTTTATTTCTGGAAGTTTTGCTTTTGTTGCTTCGTAGCCTACTCTTATTCCTAAGTTTATTTTGGTAAAGTCTGCCCAATGAATCTTTTCTACTTTTGGTTCGATAAGTATGTCAGCTTTTTCTGCCTGTAGTTTATTATACCGGAATTTTGCTATTTCGTCAGCGCGCAAGTTCGTAAAGATACCGGAACCAATTCTGTCATACTTCTCAAGTTTAGATCCCAGATTAACAGCTATTATTTTATTTGCGCCAAGGTATTTACAGCCGTCTACAGGGACTTTTGCGGTCGGTCCTGCGTCTATTAGAATTCTTTTTTCATCTTCCCATGCGGGGAAGATACCCGCTATTGAAATAGATTTTATTATTGCGTCTTTTAGAGGACCTTTATCAATATATATGTCTTCTCCGGAAACAAGATCAAGTGTAGTGC
>CAZQNI010000194.1:0-3918 GCA_964594255.1 uncultured bacterium
CAAGAAGATTACCCCTTTTATCAAATTTAATATAAACAGTAACTGCTGGCGATTCCTTTTTTTCTTCAAGGCTTAATGACTTGGTTATCTCCTTCGGCAACATAAAGTAAGTTTCATTAGGGAGATAAGTGGTACAGCCACGTTTATTTGCCTCCTCATCAATTGCCGAATTTCTGCGGATTGCCCCAGATACATCTGCAATATGAACCCAAAGATGAAAAAATTTTGCATCTTTTTTCACTGAAATTGCATCGTCAATATCTTTCGCATCAAAAGGATCTATAGAAAAAGTCCTTAAGGAGGTAAAATCCTTTCTGCCTTTAACTGAAGGAGGGGAAAAGTTTTTAACTTCCGCTAAAGCTTTATTTGAAAATCTATGTTTCAAATTATACTCCTGCTTTACAAGAATATTATATAAATTATTCTTACTAATTTTCTTGGAAAATTTAACAAGAGGAGGAAGAATAGGTGTAGACCATTTGACAAATTCTGCAAGTATAAAATCGCCTTCTGTGGTTTTATGAGAATCCTCAAGTTCAAAGTAATGAGGAATATTCTTATCTTGAGGCTGAAACATCAATCTACCTTCGAACAGAATAACCTTTCCAACGAAGTATTGCCTCGAACGTTCGATTACCTCTTCAATCCTTGCCTTTAATCTACCTCTCGATTTTTTTGTTATTTTTGCTAATACCAGATCTCCATTTAAAGCTGTAAAAGTGTCATTAGGAGGAACAAAAAGATCTTTCATGCCTGAGGATGGCATTAAAAATCCATATCCGTCCCTCTTTCCATCAAAGATTCCTCTTATGTATCCAGCTTTCCCCGGGAGAGCAAATTTTTTACCTTTTGAAATTATTTTTCCCTCTTTTTCAAGTTTTTTTAATAAAGGCTTAATACGCTTACCACATTTCTTCTTGAGAATTTTTATGTTCAAATAAGTAGCGGGGCTTTTTTTAAGTGCATCAAAAATGCACTGTATTTCTTTATCCATATAAATTTTTAGAATTTAAAACAAATTTTCTCTTTTTCTCTTTGCCTTAGGCAGAATGCCCATCTGATTTCTATATTTAGCGACAGTGCGTCGAGTGATGTTTATACCTTCTTTTTCCAATTCTTTTTTTATCTCTATATCCGACAATCTATCACTTCCCTCTGATTCTATCATCCTTTTGATCTTCTCTCTAATAGTATTTGTAGAAATATTTTGTTCTCTTCCTTTAACTCCTCCGCTCAAGAGATGTTTTATATGAAAAACTCCTTTGGGGCTTTGAACATATGTGTCTTTTATGTATCTCGAAATGGTAGACTCTGACAAATTAGTTGTTCTGGCAATTTTTTTAAGAGTAAGAGGGTTCATGTGCATTACCCCTTTATCGAAAAAATCTTTCTGGAAATTTATAATATACTCCATCACTTTTCTGAAGTTCTTTTTTCTCATTTCCAATGATTGGAGAATAAATTTTGCCCTTTCTATCCATTTTTCAACAAACTTCACTGTTTTTTTGTCATAATTTTTAGGAGCTTGTAAAACATGTAGATACCTTGTGTTTATCCGAAAGAAAGGGAGTTCCGGTTCATTTATAGAAATTTTTAGCTCTTCTCCATCCTTCTCGACTATCACGGAAGGTGTAATATATTCAACTTTCCCAAAGTCCCTTCCCGTAGGACGCGGATTAATCTTTTGAATATTTTCTACTGCTTTTTTAATCTTATGCGGATCCATATTCAATTCATAAGAAATCTTCCCTATTTCCATTCTCTTGTAATCTTCCCAGAAATCATTAACTATTTTAAGTTCTAATTTCGATTTCTTAGGCTCTCTCTCAAGGTGCAGTTTTATTGATTCTCTGGCATTTCTTGCCGCAACTCCAGGTGGAGCACATTCTTGAATGATTTTAAGAGTTCTTTCCGCATCGTTTTCCGGAATACCGAAAAATTCTGCAATTGTAGGTAAAGGTGTGTCCAAAAAACCTTCATCGGTAAGGGAATCTATCATATATTCTCCGACTTCAATCAATTTCTCATCGGACAATTCCATCCTTAATTCCGTTTTCAGTTGCTCGGAAAGCGTCGAAGTGTAAGGTATCTGTCTCCTTTCAACTTCTTCCAAATCAGAAGGAACAAAATAAGTGGGAAAATCTTCCGTAAAAAAATCCTTGAGTTCCTTATTTAGAAGTTCTTCTTCTCTTTCTTTTTCTTCTTCTTCAAAAGAAGAAGGTTCGGAGGATTCAGAAGACTCGGAGGATTCATCCTCCTCAGCTAAACTTAACATAGGATTGACTTCAATTTCCTGGTAAATTATGTTTTTTAGCTCAAGACGTGGACATTGGGTAATCCTTATCATAAGCACCTGAAGGGGACTCATCTTTTGTTCCAGTTTCAGGCTCTGTTGAAGTTTTTGTATATATGATATTCTTCTGTCTTCCATAATTTCAGAGTTTAAATTTCTTGCCCAGATACAGTTTTTTTGCTGTTTTGTTTGAAATCAAATCGTCCGCTTTACCTTTTAATATTATCTTACCATCAAACATCAGGTATGCTCTATCGGTAATTTGTAAGGTTTCTCGTACATTATGATCGGTTATTAATATTCCTATATTCTTTTTCTTAAGAACCAAAACCATTTCCTGGAGCTCTTCTCTGGTTATTGGGTCAATTCCGGTAAAAGGTTCATCTAACAATAAAAATTTAGGGTTTGATGTTAGGGCTCTGGCTATCTCAACTCTTCTTCTTTCTCCTCCGGAGAGTTTACTTGCATTCCTTTCAAGCAGAGAAGACAGCTTAAATTCCTTCACCAATTCATTAAATCTTTTTTTTCGTTCTTGGGGATCCGGGGTTAAGATCTCAAGCATAGCCATAAGATTATTTTCTACTGAAAGCCCCCTAAAAATTGAAGCTTCTTGAGGTAAATACCCTATTCCCAACTTAGCTCTTTTATGCATCGGCTTTTTAGTAATTTCCTCGCTATCCAAATAAATATCCCCCGCCTCAGGTTTAATAAATCCGGTTATCATATAAAAAGTCGTTGTTTTTCCTGCTCCGTTCGGACCCAGCAACCCGACAATTTCGCCCTCTTCCACTTCGATTTTAACTTCATCAACTACTGTTTTTCTATTGTATTTTTTAATTAGATTTTCCGCTCTGAGTTTCATTTTTAGCAAAGCTACCTCTCGATTTACCTTTAACTAAAACACTATCTATGGTCTCTTCATCGTAGTAAATATTAATAGTATCTCCCCAAACAATATTCCTTCCATTTTCAGTGTATGTTATAACTTTTCCATTTAAAGATTCCATGATTTTCGTTTTATGGTCTACAAGGATCTTTTCACCTGTTATAGAGTCTCGCTTTTCTAATATGAACGGTTCGTTAAGTAGAGTAGATATTTCATTTTTGCAATTGTGGATTAACTTCCCTGAATTCCCGAAAATATTTGAAGTTTCGAAGTTCACGCTGGATAAAAATTTATATGTAGAATCCTTTATAACATATACCGTATAATCTGATGTAACTCTGATTTCCGGAGATTTGAATTCCGGATAACCTCTTATCACAACAGAATCCTCAAAAAAATCTGCCGATTTACCTTTTATCTCAATTGAATCGGAAACAAATATCAAATTTCCAATTAATTTTCCCTCCTCTTTTTCTCTGAAAAAAATCAGAGAATCACCTTTCAAAGTATCTTCTTTCCATATTTTTACATTTCCACTGCCAAAGATAATCTTATAAGGAACTTTATAATTCAAATAATCCGCACTCAAAGAAAATTTTTTACTCCTAACGAAAACACTGTCTTCTAATATTATTGAGGTATCTGTTTGCACTGCTTTCTTTGCAGTTATATGAAGATCTTCAGAATAAATCTCTATTCCCTCCTTAAATATATTTTTATTCCTATCAACAATTTCCAT
>CAZQNI010000195.1:0-3906 GCA_964594255.1 uncultured bacterium
ATAAAGATTCCATCAATAAATTTCTATTTTCCTCAATATTATCAAGAATAATACCAGCGCCTAAAACTACGGATCGTAAAGGATCCTCTGCGATTTTCACTTTTAAATCCGTTTCTTCCTGTATCATTTTATCTATTTCTCTCACCAATGCCCCTCCGCCTGTAAGGAATACGCCTTTTTCTACTATATCGGAAGCCAACTCAGGAGGTGTCTCAGATAAAGCCTTTTTTATTGCATTTTTTATAAGACCAAGAGCTTCTTTCATCGCTTCATAAACTTCATTTGTCTTTATTTTAATCGATTTTGGCAGACCATCAACAAGATCACGCCCGCTTATTTCCATTTCCCTATCTTCCGCTGTGGTTACAGCCGCACCTATATCTTTCTTCACTTTCTCGGCAAGGGCTTTTCCTATTGCCATATTATATTCATCATATAAGTAGGTTTGAATAGAATCGGTAAGTTCATTGCCAGCTATTTTAATCGAAACTTGATTTACAATTCCCGATAAAGCAATTACTGCGATTTCCGTGGTTCCTCCGCCAATATCAATAACCATATGCCCTGTGGGTTCCTTTACAGGTAAGTGCATGCCCACGGCTCCCGCTATTGGCTCGGAAACGAGCATAACTTCCCGTGCGCCTGCTTCCTGAACAGTATTGATAACAGCTTTTTTCTCAACCGGAGTTATTCCGGATGGGACAGCAACCAAAACTTTTGGTCTGATAAATAATTTCTTCTTTTGTACCCTTTCAATAAAAAACCTCAGCATATCCTCAACAACCTTGAAGTCAGCTATAACACCATCTTCAAGAGGTTCGGAAATAATTATATCCTCAGGTGTACGACCAAGCATTGGAATAACTTCCTTTCCTGCTGCAATCAATTCTCTTGTTTCTTTGTGAAGCGCAACCATTGAGTTTTCATCAAGAACAACACCATTTGCTTTTGTGTAAATTAACGTATTAGTTGTTCCAAGATCAATAGCCATGTTTGAACTTTCCAGTGACAACCATCTAAACAAACGATTCAATTTCATCCCTCCTCCTTTCTCCGCTATATTTCTTAATTATGCTAATACTAAGAGACGCTTATGTCAAGGGTTCTTATAGTATTACCAATCAATTTTTTGTTTTTTTTGCTAAAAAATATCCTATTTAATTTTACCGCCTTTTTTAGGCAAATAAAATATCAAAAATTAAAAAGCAAAATGAATAAAAACACACAGAGCCCACCTCTCTATACCCCGGATTTTTTTAACCACACAGAGCACCCTGGTACAGTCGTTCCTCCCTACAGGACAAGCAGAGTTTTTATTTATTCTTTTCTCTGTGTTTTCAGTGTTTTTCTCTTTTGCAACATAATTATTCCTCTGTATCCTCTGTGGTAAATATTTTTTTCTTTTTGAATTTTGCTTTGTATTTTTTCATTTTTATATTTGATTTTTACATTATTAGCGGCTTTGCCGTGTTATGTAAATCCTAAAGATTTGTATATCTTCATTGTTTTCTTTATCATTTTTTTATAGCAAAAAAAATTCTTAACTCTTTCTCTTCCCTCTTTTCCCATTTTTTTTCTTTTCTTCTCATTTCTAATTAACTCGCTTAACTTCTCCACATAACCTTCTAAATCACAAGGAGGCAACAAATAACCAGTAACCGAATTAAGAACCGCTTCGCTTGTTCCGTCTACAGAAGAAGCGACCACCGGAAGACCCGAAGCCATTGCTTCTAAAACAGTTCTGGGCAATCCTTCCCATTTGGAAGGCAAGAAGAAAATGTCTATACCCTGTAGTATTTTTGGTATATTTTCTTTCCAACCAAGAAATTTTATTCTTTTAGAATCACCTATTAGCTCTTCTGTTTTCTTTTTTAACGGACCCTCTCCTACATAAATAAATTTCACTTCTGGATATTTGTATGAGACTTTTCTAGCTACTTCTGCCCAGATAAATGGATTTTTTTGAGGTTTGAAATTAGCAACAGTTCCTACGATAATGTCTGATTTTCCGCAACGCTCCGAAGGAAGTTCATAATCGGAATAGTTTATCGAATTTGCAATCCAGAAAAGCCTATTTTTTTTGCCTATTCCCCATTCTTTTAACCTATCAATATGTACCTTTGCCTGAGTTATAATAATATCACCGAACAGAGCTGAAATTCTCTCAGCATTCAAATATATAAATCTTTTAAAACCGTTAACATAGGGACTTATTGCAAAACCGTGAACCGTGTGTACAGAGTAAACGAAAGGCAGAGTTCCCGAAACCAGCCTACCGATTACACCCGCTTTAGATCCATGCGTATGTAGAATTATTTGATTACTGTTTCTATATATTTTAATAAGAAGATTCCTTAACTTAAAAAAACAAATAATATCATGGAAAGGACTTACTTCTCTTTTTAAACAAGGTAATGTTATATGCCTATTCCCCAATTTCTTTTTTACTTCATAATAAAGTCTACCGCCTTCGCCTGTTATTAAAAGTCCACTCTCCCCGAGTTCTTTCATTAATTCTATAACTCTTTTCTGTGCACCACCTAATTCTAATTTCGCTATACATTGAACAACTATTACAGACATAATTCTAAAGATACCTTCTTGCCTTCCAGAATCGATTCTTCCATATAGGAATATTTCCAACTACCAAATCTTCCCGCAAGAATTATATTATGTTTTTTCAAGAAACTTTGGATTTCTTTAATAATATTTTCCCTATTTTTATCATAAATGGGGTACGCATACGGAATATTAAGCTTGGAAATGTGTTCTATTGCTTCCTTTTTTAATAAACCTATTTGCTCTAAATTTTTTATAATAACATCGACTATACTTTTATCCGGTTTATTTTTTCTGTAAGAAATTTCTATCCATATTGACGAGTTATTTTCCGGAGCCAAGCGGTACGAAATATTGGAAAGTGAACCAATACGGTAAAACGGAATTTTTCTGTCCGGAAAATATATCCAGTGAAATTTCGAAGGATTTAAATTATTGTTCTTAAATTCTTTTATTGAATTGCCAAAGGAAAGTTTCCCTTTAATTCCCATATTTATACACAATACGGAACTCCAGATAAAATTTCTTTTTTTTATTTCGAACTTTTCTCCATTTATATATAAAATTTTTAAAAGTTCCGGAAGGGGAATTGTCGATATAAGATTTTCGTATTCTATTTTCTTTCCATCGAAATAAACGTAATCTTTTTCAACCCTTTTTACTTCTCCGTGGGAAATTTTAATATCTTTAGCTATAGAAGAGACGAGAGCTCCAATTCCTTTTTCAGGATAAAGGAATTCTGCGTTGTACTCGCCTGTTTTTTCGGAATAAACGTAAGAATTTTTAGGAATATATCTTTTTAGAAAATCAGGAGAAATTTCTTTTAACGGATATTTCCATAGTTTTTCATTATAAGGCAAAAAGAAGTGCTTAAACATTTCTCGTCCAAAGTTATGAATAAACCACTCTTCAAGATTTTCGGGTCTTTTTTTGTTTCTTAAAAGGTAAGATATGGATGATTTTATTCTTAAACCAGGAGATAAATATCTTCTGTTTGATTGGATGGGATATGGGATAACTTTTTTGTTTAAGTATACGTATGAATTTCGTTTAATTGTTTTAATATCGGGTATGAGTTTTCTCGCCAGGTTTTGAACGTATGAAGTTTTACAGTGAAGAAAATGTCCGGTATAATTAAAAGTATAACCGTCAACATTTATGTTGCGGCAAAGACCGCCGGGGAATTTCTCTTTCTCGATAATAATAAAATCTTTGTTTTTTTCTTTAAGATGATACGCAATGGATAATCCCGTGATACCCGCACCGAGAATTATTGTCAAGTCTTACTCCTGAAGATTATACCAAAGAAAATGAATATTAAGGCTGCAATTGAATACAAAATCACCG
>CAZQNI010000196.1:0-3893 GCA_964594255.1 uncultured bacterium
TTAAAGATTTAAAGGTCAACTCCCTTGACATACGTTGATTATCTCCTTAAATTTCAAAAAGGTTTACTAATGCTATGAAAATTTATAGAGTCATAATAAACAATTTTCGAGTTATAAAATTTATAGATTTCAAACCCAGTCAATTAAACTTAATTTTGGGGGGGAATAATTCTGGAAAAACAAGTATTTTTCAGGCTCTAGACTTTGCGTTAAACCCCTATAAAAATTGGTATAGAGAAATTATAAATGATTATGACTTTTACAACAAAGAAACTGAAAGAAAAGGAATTTTGAGCGATGGGAAAGAATGTGTTGGGATAAATGTTGAAATTTGGTTAACTGACTTTGTCGATGAAGATTTGGAACAGGATGATTGGGATCTTTACATAGAGCATATAAATAAAGAAGACAAGATAATAAACTCAGAAGAATTTGATGAAAAAGAAGGCGTAAAAAAAATAATTCGAGTAACCGCAGAATGTAATAGTGAATACAAACCTAAATTCTATTTTACCAAACCTGATGTTAAAAGGGACTTTAGAAGGGCAGACAAAGAAAGAATCGGCTTTCATTTCATACCAGCCTTTCGAAATCCACTTCATGAACTTTCCTTTTATCAAAATTCTTTTCTCTCTAAATTACTCGAAACCGAGGAACTCAAAGTGGAAATAGAACATGTTATTGAAGATATAGGTAAATCACAAATTAAATTATTTGAAAATAAGGATTTTAAAGGAAATTTCGAAAAACTTAAGAATTCTATACAAGAAATAGAATTAATCTCTCCGGAAATTGACGCTATGACTCTGGAACCTCTTAATATAAGCGAACGGAAAACTTTGCAAAATTTTGGTTTGGTTATGCGGCCAAAGGGAAACGAAAAGCCTGTTCCCTTAAAATACCAGGGGTTGGGAGCACAGAACGCTATTCTTATTTTAGCTATACTTCAAACAATTAATAAAAAGAGCGGACAGAATTTAATCTTGTGTTTTGAAGAACCAGAACAAAATTTAGAGTTTTTTTACCAGAGATTACTTGCAAAGAAACTTATGAAATCTTCAAAAATTGATTATCAACTTTTTATAACAAGCTATTCTCCAGACATAATTAAAAGTTTCAAAATGAGTGATACCTACTTGATTAAAAAAGACAATAACAGTCACAAACTCCTGAGCCTTAGTGAGTCTCCCCAAGCTCCTCTTAAGTGGAAAAAATTTTTAAATAGACTTGAAAACAAAAATAAAGATGAAGTTTTAAAAGGAATATTCTCTAAATATGTTCTATTAGTTGAAGGTGAATCTGAAGGTGGGGGACTACCCGTTTTCTCTAAATATAGTAAGAAAGGATTAGAAGATGTAGGAGTAGAGATTGTTTTGGCTTATTCATTTGGAGAAATTTCCAAATACGCAAAATATTTTAAAGATTTAGATATACCTGTTATTTCATTATGCGATAAAAGTTGTAAGACTTCGAGTAGCACTGAAATTAATAATATTGCTAAAAATTCGGACTTAACTATCATTTGGATTAATTATGAAAATGCTCTGTTAGAGAAATCGGAATTATCTCAATTAGAAAAATTCACAGAGGTATGTGCTATAGAGTATGATTACAACGAAAATAAAGATATTTTTTTAGAAAACACTTTTACTTCTAACGAAAGTGCCCCTGAACTAAAGAATTTTTTTCTTACGAATAAGGATTCATTATATAAATGCAAAGACTTAAAATCTTTATTAGACATTCTTCAAAAAAACAAACTTCTTAAAAATTATCAGGAAATCTTTCTTCATAGAAGCTTATCCAGTATTAGACTTGCCCGGTTGGTTGCTGAATATTTATGTGAAGAGAGGGATGAAAATATTCCTCCTCTTATTAAGAGTTTGTTTGAATTAATAGTTTTTCTTATCGGCAATAATTTTTCTGTTGAGGACGATAAAGCTATAATAGTCGAAAACAAAGAATTGGCGCAGGTAAAGAATAAAGAAAATGCTATTTTAGAGCTATCGGATGGATGAGTTTTCTATTACAGAAGATAAAAAATCCATTCTGAGAGCTATCCAAAAAGATTTTTTAGGTAAACGTTTAATTATCATAGAAGCACCTCCAGGAGCAGGGAAAACTTTTTTGAGTGTTATTAGTGCACAGTTAATAATCAAATCAAAAAAGATTGAAGCTGGTCAAAAAGTCCTTATTCTAACATTTTCACGTAATGCGAGAGCTCAACTAGAAAAGGAAGCTTTAAATGTTTTAGATGCCAAAGGAGAGATTTCAAAGAGTATTGAGATTACTAATTTCCATGCGTTTTTTCAGAAGTATGTATGGGCGTATCGAACTTTCCTAAAGTTACCCTTAGATCTTATTTTAGTATGGCCTGTAAAAAGATTAACTCAAATTCGTGCTTTTTCTAACGCTTTTAGCGCAATGAACGATAAAATAGCAAATATCCTTTCTTCATGTTTAGATTTCTACTGTAATAATTTTATACCTGCCAGATGTCCAAAAAAATATGAAAAGTATATGCAAGAATTAAAGAAATATATTTTAAAGTTAAATGAACGTGGATATATGGCCTACGAAGATTTGGCATATCAATTTCTACTTTTACTAAAGAAGTCTCCTTTCTTAATTGAAATATTAAGAGCCAAGTACCCAATATTAATACTTGATGAATACCAGGATTCATCTGATCTTCAGAACTTAATAGTCCAAGAGCTTCTCGGAGATAAAAATAAGGCAATAATTTTTGCTGATGATATGCAAATGATTCATAGATGGAGAGGGGCATCAGCTACCCGAATAAATGACCTAAAAAAAGGATTTACCAATTACTCGGAAAACTTGTTTTCCTTACCTCGTTATAAAGATTGCGAAGATTTAAAAACAATATTCGAAACCCTAAGAATTGTATTTAAAAATGAAAAGTTTGACACAAAAATCAAATGCAATAAAGAGTTTTTTGATATTCGGAAATCTAAGATTCCAGATAAATTTTATAAAAGTCTATCAAAAAATAAAAATATATTTTCAAAAGAGAGGGCCTTTAATAGTTATATTGCGAAATCAGAAATAATCAAAATTATTCTTGAAAAAAGGAAAATTTTCTCAAGTATTGCAATCTTATTACCTTACAACAGTGATGTAACAAATTATAAAGGTATCTTTAGAGAGAAAAATATTAATGTTGGGGAAATTAGTTCCGGTAATAAACAGCATGATTTTGTAGGGTTGATATTAGAAAATATCAAAGTTTCTACAAGTGCCGAAAAGAAAATATTTTTATTAAGTATTATGAATTACATCGATTTTAATAAAATTTGGGAAAAGAGAACGAAAGAAATTATGCGAAAAACTTCTCTTCCAATTTCTGGAGTAAAAAATGACATCAGAAAAATTTTAGGACTTGATGAGATTGTAGAAAAATCAAGCAATTTTAAGGACCTGCTAATTCGATTATATGATACCATAGAAAAAAATAAGTCTGTCTTAACTCTTGATTTTGATACATTTAGAATACTTAAAAAATTTACTTCTAAGCTTAAGAGGAGTAAAAAGCAAGATTTTGGAGATTATTTATTAAATATTTTATTACAAGAGCAATATCTATTAGTGCATCGTAAACTGAAAGGGGTTTATGTATTGAATATACACCAAGCTAAGGGTAAGGAATTTGATATGGTTATTCTCCCCGATGTAACAGAAACAGCATTTCCAATTGAAAACGAGGATAAGAGAAAACTCTTTTACGTTGGAGTAACAAGGGCAAGAAAAAAAGTAATACTATTTAAGAGAAGCAACCATAGCAAGATTATTGATTTATTTCTTCCTTATGTCAACCACTCATAAGCTTGCTTCTTGTAATGCCTACCCGGAATTTTTTTATGTTTTTGGTT
>CAZQNI010000197.1:0-3893 GCA_964594255.1 uncultured bacterium
TTTTGCTACCCTTTCAGCAGCTGATTTCGCGGCTACTTCCAACCTTGCGGATCTAATAGGAGAGCATGATTTTTCTACCCTATTTCATCAGGGAGAGAGAAAGAGTATTTATGTTTCTTTAATTGCGGATAAAGTTATACTTGCGGTTATATTTACGAAGGAAACAACCCTGGGGCTGGTGCGTATTAAGGTTAAAAAAACGGCTGAAAAAATTGGAGGTATGTTTGAAAGGATATTCCAGACGCTCGAGAGTGAATATTCGGGGGCTGTTGATGATGAATTTATTAGTGAAGCAGAAACGGAATTAGATAGTCTTTTTGAGTGATACGGAGTGTAAATGGCGCTTATTAATTATTCTTCAAAAGAAATAAATTGTAAAATAGTTTACTATGGTCCGGGACTTGGCGGTAAGACCACCAATATAAAACATATATATTCAAAGGTGAATCCCGAGAATAGGGGGAAATTGATGAGTCTGGATACCGAATTGGATAGAACCCTTTTCTTTGATTTCTTACCTGTAGATTTGGGGACAGTTAAAGGGTTCTCCGTTCATTTCCATCTGTATACAGTTCCCGGGCAGGTTTATTACAATGCTTCCAGGAAGCTTATACTGAAAGGCGTAGATGGTCTTATATTCGTTGCCGATTCTCAGATTGAGAGATTCGAAGATAATATTGATTCTATAGAAAATCTTGATGATAATTTAGCTGAGTACCATAAGAAAGTTGAAGAGATACCATTAGCTATTCAATATAATAAGAGAGATCTACCGAATATCGTTTCTCTTAACGAATTGGAGGACGCTCTTAATCCCCGGGGTGTTTTCTACTGCGAAGGTGTCGCGACTGAGGGGATTGGTGTTTTTGACCCTCTTAAAGAGGTCTCTAAAAAGGTTTTAAGAAAACTTAGATAGTCCTAAGCGGCAAAGCCGCTAAAGCACAATATTAACCACAAAGACCACAAAGGACACAAAGCCCCACACCAAATTTTATTTTATTTGCTTAGAAAACTTTTCCATATTAACTAATAAAACAACAAAACATACTAATTAAACAAATTTGTTTCTTTGAGCCTTGGTGACTTAGTGGCTAATCTTTTTTATTTTTTTTCGAAAAAGTTGACTGTCAATACTTTAGGTAGCCATAATTAAAGGTTTGATTTCTTTTTCGAAGATTGCGTCCCAGCTGTAATTTTTGATAATTGTTCTTCTGTCCTGTATTATTTCGGAATTTTTTAGAAAAACGGATATTTTTTCCGCTATTTTTTTTGGTTTTTCATTTAAATCAAAAAATATGTGAGACTTAAAATGTTTTTCGATTTCCTGAAGAGCAGGAATATTTGAAAGTGCAGCTGGTAATCGGAATAATGAAGCTTCAATGGCCGGTAGCCCAAAACCTTCCATTTTGCTGGTAATAAGAAGGAAATCTCCCAGGAAGTAAAAAGTTTCAATGTCTTTTATGGAACAGTGTTCGGAAAAGAGTATCAAAGAAACCTTTTTTTCTTTTGCCCGGGAGGTAAGTTCCTTTTCGTATTTTGCGAAATCAGAATTATGAGGGTCGGGGGGTGCTGAAAGCAGGAGCAGGGGTTTTCCTTTAAATCCTGCCATTATATCGATTGCGAATTCAAAGTTCTTTCTTCGGGTTAACCTGGAAGGAAAAATGGCGACAGGATAGTGGGAAAGAATTTTTAATTTTTTCGCGGCTTTTTTCATATCGGGAGGGAGTATTTCATAAGGGTCAATCCCATTATGGATAACGGTTATCTTTTCTTTTTTGATTCTGAAAAAACGAGCAATCAAATTTTTTCTGTAATTTGTTATTGCTACCCATTTAACGTTTGGAGCTGGATTCGAGATCAATTTGAGAGGAGAGTTACCCGGAGGCGGTAAAGCATAAGTCGGGTCTACATAAGAAAAATCATGTACCCAGCCTATGGTTTTAATTTTTTTTGATACTTCAATCAAAGCCGCAGTTGCCACCAGATTAAAATGCATGGTAAAGAGATTATGAACGATTAAAAGATTGGATCCTTTTAGAGCTTTAAGGATCTTCTCTTTTACTTTTTTGACTTCAGAGGCAAAATTGTCCGGGGTTTTACCCTTTAGTATCTTTTGAAACATTTCTTTATAATAGGAGGATTTTAATTCCGGGATAATTTTATCCGGCTTTCCGTCTCCGGCTATTACATTTACCTTAAAGTTGTTTTCTTTTAAAAGCCTTGCGTGTATGTCGACGGTTAATTCTACTCCTCCTATTACCGGCAGTGCAGAGTAGTGAAGAATGGAAACTACTTTTCCCATCTCTCGAGAAGATAAGGCTTATTCTTTTCGAAAGTTAGAGCAGCCTCCTCGACAAGGTTTTCAAAACCATCATTTTGCATTTTAACTGATGACTCGTAAAGAGAAGCAACTCTAAGGTTGTATAAAGGAAGAAGTGTGTTTGTAAGCGTTGCATGATATCTCTTCCGATGATGAAATACCGCGGCGAAATCGTAAACAATTCTTGCCCAATTTTCATGATTTAGCAGAGAATAATCTTTTTCTCTACTTATTGTTTTAAGAAGAGCAAAGGAATTGGGGTTGAGGATATCGTTCCATAGAGAATGGAAGTTTATCCAACCGGATTTGAAGGATTCGGCGAGTGAGTGTAAGTCTATATCAAATTCCTCGGGCTCTAAACCAATTTCCTCTCCGATTATGTCTACAGGATCTGAACCTTCTATTTTTTTCCATGAATCTTCAAAGTCTTCCATTAACTCAAAGGTTGTAATAACAACCTGGAGGAACATTGGTCCAAGATGTTTGGAAGGGTCTTTTGCTTCATGCAGTTTCGCTCCAAGCCTGGTTTGACCTAATTTATATCCATTTTTGACAGCAGTTGTTGTTATCCAGGTGTCTATTCCAAATCTGGCTACATCCGTGTCCCATCTTTTATCCTGAAGAAGTGAACTTACAAGATTTGCAGAGAATGCAAAGTCACCTCCGATTGGCTGTCTGACTCTTTTACCCCATATTGCCCTTATCAGCATATAAGCAATATTGTTTGTGATTGTGGCATCGTATTTGTATCTTTTATAGTAAGGGGCAATATAATCATAATTATCGTTAATTATTGGGCTTATAAGATTTTTCATCCATTTTGGACCTATGGAGCGAAGATCCGAATCTACCATAAGTGTAGCTTTGGCATCAAGAAATTCCGAGGCTTCAAGAATAGCTCTTACAGCTGTGCCCTTTCCCGGAAAACCTCTGTAAATACTCACTGTTTTTTCAATATAGGGAGGCAATTCTGTTGCCCTTGATATTTCTCTTGTATCGTCTACAGAGCCTCCGTCCATAACAAGTATCAAGCTTTTTCGGTCGTTCCAGTACTCATTTAGGCCTTCGCCGATTTGTTTTATGACAAAATCTATTGTATCATCTACATTATAAGCCGGAATTCCAACAAGTATATCCACTGATTTTATTTCTTCGAGTCTTCTTCTCAAGTCGTCCCTTATTGCCGTAACGAGCTTCATTCTACCTCCCATTTAATTTATCGATTATATCAGGTATTTGTGTGTTGAGTAAATCGGGCATTGCGGAGTCTATCCTTCCCCAGGTTGGTATCAAATGTGAACCCAGGGGATGTTTATGAAATTCTTCCGCCGCTATATCAAATGCCGTAGTGAACTTTTCAATTGCTATTATTTCTCTGTTTCTATCGTACTTAAGGTTATTTAGCAAAGCCAGGTTTTTGTATTTTTCTACGAATTCCATGGCGTAATCATAATATGTAATTTTAAGAGTTCGTATCGTCTCCGAAGAGAAAATTATTCCATCCTGAGAGAGTACCCTGAAAAATGTTCTTGCGATATCTATTGCCATTCTCATTATTCCTGAGGTGATATTA
>CAZQNI010000198.1:0-3869 GCA_964594255.1 uncultured bacterium
TATTTATTTTTAGTATAACATACGAGGATTTGGGATTTCGGGGTTGGGATTTAGTAAAAAGACAGAATTTTTAATAATTTTCTTTGTGTTTTAGGGTCTTTGTGGCTTGCTTTTTCGATTTTTTGTTGAAAATTCGTTGAAATATTGTTAAAAAATCGAATTTGAAAAAAAACCTCTTGACAAATTAGAAAAAATCTGTATGCTGCTACTTTGGAGAGATGGAGGTAATAATATTTTCTTCCCTGGTAATTAGCTATGGGTGATTTTAGTGTTATTGGGGTAACAAGCGATATTTTAAAAGGTTTGCTTTTTCTCAGTCTTAAGGAGACCTTTGACACAAGTTTTTCTATTAGCAATATAAGTTTAGCTTTCCCGAAAGAGATAGAGGAAGATACTATTGGATCTGTTCGTTTGTCTTTATTTCTCTACCAGATAGTCGAGAATGCGTATGTAAAAAATCGTTCTTTGGAAAGTTTGAAAGTATTTGAAATTAAGTGTTCTCTTTTCTATGTTTATATTTCCCTAGTTGTAAAATATTTTTTGATTACTAATCCACTTTTAAGCATGAGGGTTACTTTGTGAGAGCTACTGATCTAAGAAAGGAAAATATTGGTGGAGAATCGAGGTGCAACACACTCAAAGAGATAACCGAATTGTTGTATAACTTAGATTGGGGAAACTGCGCAATATGGTATGTCCCATCTATAGATGATTACGCTATTTTTGTTAATTCTTTCCTCCAGCGGTGTTATAATCAAAGCAAGAGAGCATTTTATATAAAAATAGGTAGTAATTTAGAAAAGAAACTGCATTACAGAAGTTCTTTTGATATTTATAATTTCGAATATACAGAAGACTTCTCACAATCTATCAAATCACTTAAGGAGTTTATTCAAGCTAATGGGCGCTATAACTCTTATATCTTTGATGATATCTCCTGTTTAAAAGATGGTGAGAATGAGTCTACGCCCCTTCATTTCTTTCAAGCAGTCAACTTACAGCTACAAAAACTCGAGGCAGTCTCCTATTGGCCTTTGCTTAAAGGGTTTTTTGTTCAAGACACTATTATGAAGTTTGGTGGAATGGCACAATTATTGGTAAGTATAGAAAGGACAGAGGAGACGGTATGCATTCATCCCCTTAAGGTGCCTTCAATAAAGTTTTATCAGATGCTTAAGCCATACTCATTTGATTTTGAGACTCTTGGATTAGAGAAAGGTAATAAGTCTTCAGTGATTCTCAACTTGTTGATGCAGAAAGTTGCTGAGGTTGACCAACTAAAGCAGGATCTCAAGAAGTCAAAAGAGAAATATCAGGATCTTTTAGAGATTGCCACCCAGTACCCAAACATTGTTGGTAGAAGCGAGCATATCCACGAGGTTTGCAGAATGATCGGTATCGCAGCGGCGAGTAATGCTACAGTTCTGGTTCATGGTGAGAGTGGAACTGGGAAGGAGTTGGTAGCAGAAGCCATTCATTTCCATAGTTTATACTCTAAGGGACCTTTTATAAAGGTAAATTGTGCGGCAATATCCGAAACGCTCCTTGAGAGCGAGCTTTTTGGTCATAAAAAGGGATCTTTTACCGGTGCGATCTACGACCGAAAAGGAAAATTTCAGTTAGCAGATGGAGGTACTATTCTCTTAGACGAAATTGGTTGTATGTCGCCCACTGGCCAGGCTAAATTGCTTAGGGTCTTACAGGAAAAGAGGATTGAACCTGTGGGTGGAACAAAACCCATAAAGGTGGATGTGCGAGTGATAGCCACTACTAACCTGAAATTCAAAAAGGCGATGGAGGAAGGGAGATTTAGGAAAGATTTATACTATCGGATCAATGTGTTTCCCATCCAGCTGCTACCTCTAAAGGAGAGAAAAGAAGATATCTTGCCCTTGACCAAACACTTTTTGAGAAAATACTCGGAGGAGTTGAAAAAGACTATAACGGAAATTACGCCAAGCGCAGCTTATATTTTACAGGTTTATGATTGGCCCGGAAATGTAAGGGAATTGGAAAATGCCATTGAGTATGCTTTCATGCTTGAGAAGGGAGAAACTTTACATGCATCTAACCTGCCACAAAGAGTATTGAATGCCTCACGAGATAAGTCAACCTTCGAGTTGTTCAATCTTAGAAGAAAGCTGGAAATTGTCGAAAAAGATACAATCATAAAGGCTCTTGAATGCACAAATTGGATTAAGAAGAAAGCGGCAAAAATCTTGGGCATTAACCCCAAAAATTTAAGCTATTTTATGAAGAAACATCATATCCCAAAAACAGCCAATAAAAGACCATAAAATATATGATATAGTTTTTTTACTTATTATAAAGAACTTTATATATTATTTATATCAAAAATTTAATCTTTTTACCCCTAATTCTAAAATTAAAAACATAAAAATCATGACTTAAAACCGGTAAATACTCTTTAAGAAATGATTAATTCTATGTGATAATATATTTTTTCTTTTTTAAGCGGCTTATAATCAATAAGTTAATTAAAAGCATGCAAGGAATGGCACGATAATTGCATATTTAGCGTCATATGACAGAAAATACATGTATTTTAGTTGTTGATAGGGATGTGGATTTTGTAAACGAATTGATAAATTTTCTGTTAGCGTCTGGATATAGAAATATCTCATCAGCAAGCAATTATGATGACGCTTTTACTGTGCTTAAGCAAAATTACTTCGACATTATTCTAATGGAGATTTATTCGCCCGATTTAAAAGGTTTTGATTATGCTTTGGGATTCAAGTTTCTTAAACCAGAAACTAAGATTTTTCTGATGATAGAACCGGAATATCAGCCTGTGGTCAGTGAAAGAAATAAATTGGAGGGACAATTTGAGTGTTTGATGAAGCCTACAATAGCCAAAGATTTGCTGAGATATCTTAGAGGATAAATAAAAGGTTTGCCAGATATACGAAAGTTTATTAGTAACTGTTTTTTATATCTAAGGATATTCGAAGGAAAGGCCGATGAGTTATATTGAATTTTTAATTCAAGGGGTATCTTTTTATAGGCTGTTGGTCGATGCTGTAGCCCGAGAGGTTGTACCTCCAGATACCTCTATATTAAAATTGGAATTAGAGAAAACCAAAGCGGGAGATAATTCAACCATTGATGTTGTAAACCTGACGAACAAGGAGAGAATATCAAGAACAATCAGATCATCAAGAACAGAAAATTTATAATTTTAGTATTGAGGACTAATTCGGTGAGGAGAATTATGATAATGAACCGGAGAACCAAAATAAATATAGTTCATCGCCAAAACTCTTTTAGTGTAACGCAAAGCACTAAACCCGCGAGAATAAATAATAGGGGATGAATATAATGCCAAAGTCTTTGAGTCTTATAGGATAAAACTGTGCAAGAAAAAGAAAGAAAGGGTTTTTACCAAGATAATTTAGAGTATATAAAAGAAGAGCTGTCAAAGCTTGATTTTATGATTCAACTTGGTGTTCTGAGATTAAGGGAATCTCTCTCCGGAGAACTGCATAACGAATTCAAAGGATTATTCTTATCGGATAAGGAAATTGACAGTATTTTGAAGAAGAAGCCATCTTCTTCTAAGAAAAAGAACCCACGAGATAAAAACGAAATCCAGGTAGAATTTTTCTTGGAGGCTATATCACGATTGCAGAAAAACATCTTAAAGAAAAGAGAAAGAAGTATTACCGAAGGTATCTATTTAGCGTTGCCGCAGTTAACTAATCTTTTTGGACTCAGTTCTTTTGAAGAACAATGTGTGCTTATCTGCCTTGCTCCGGAAATAGACAGCAAGTATGAAAAACTCTATGCCTATCTTCAAGATGATATTTCTCGCAGAAAACCAAGTATAGAATTGATTCTTAGTCTTC
>CAZQNI010000199.1:0-2640 GCA_964594255.1 uncultured bacterium
CGTCCTATTATTTTGAGGGTGAGTTGGGAAAAACAACAAAATTTTTTATTCGTGCTATTCGTGTGATTTGTTGTTTCTCTTAGTTTTGGTGGTGGGTTGGGCTTAACAACATAAATATAATTTGTTGTTTTTTCTCTGTGTCCTCTGTGGTTAATATAATTTTTAAATTTTCGAATTTAATCCACTATCCCTACCGCCGCCAACCCCTCGGAAAAATCTCCAGCACGATCAAATTGCGGTTTGATAACCACCTTGCCGGTTTTGTCAATATACCCATATTTTCCGCTCATACTTACCGCCGCTAGGCCCTCGGAGAAAGACCATGCCCAATCAAATTGCGGCTCAATTATCCACTTTCCCGTCTTATCGATAAACCCGTCTTTGCTATCTTTCGATACCGCTGCCAGGCCCTCGGAGAAATCCTCAGCCCGATCAAATTGCGGCTCAATTACTATCTTACCAGTCTTATCGATGTATCCGCATTTTTCAACCCTCTCTACCCGCGCCAACCCCTCAGAGAAATTCCAGGCAACATAATCATCATCGAAACCCTCAAATTGCGGTCCAATTGCCCACTTCCCTGTCTTATCAATGTACCCGCATTTGCCGCCTATCTCTACCACCACCAACCCTTCAGAAAAATCCCCGGCGTCCTTAAATTGCGGTTCAATCACCATCTTGCCGGTCTTATCAATGTATCCCTTTTTCTCGCCCTTCACTATCAACGCCAACCCCTCGGAAAACTCCCATACTCTCTCAAATCGTAGTTCAATCACCACCTTCCCCGTCTTATCGATGAACCCCCATTTGTCGCCTATCTTTACCGGCGCCAACCCCTCGGAAAACCGCCAGGCAGTATCAAACTGCGGTTTTATCACCCACTTGCCGGTCTTATCAATGTAGCCGCATTTGCCACCTATCCATACCGCCGCCACCCCCTCGGAGAACTCCAAAGTCCAATCGAATTGCGGTTTGATTACCCACTTGCCCATCTTATCGACATATCCCCATTTGCCGCCTTCCCATACCCGCACCAACCCCTCGGAGAAATTCTCGGCTTTCTCAAATTGCGGTCCGATGACACACTTTCCCGTTTTATCGATATACCCGTATTTTTCACCCATCTCAACCTCCTTCGTTTAAGATATTATACGAGAATATATAAAAATGTCAAATATTTTATTGGTGTCATTCGTTTAATTTTTTGTCACTTTTTTTGAGGTAGGGCGGGATTTAAACCACATTATCTTTTTCTCCGTGTCCTCTGTGGTTAATATTTTAGTTAGGAGGTTAGGAGGTTGGGAAGTTAGAGAGTTAAAAAAACAAAAAAATCTTGTGTTAATCTTGTGGAATCTTGTGGTTTCTATTCAGTCCTGCAGATTTACCAGTTGAATCTCACCGGGCTTTTCTCCCAGGAAATTCACAACTGTACGTTCGAAATTTCTCGGTATATCCGAAAGATATATCTTGAGGGACCCCTTTCCTTTAGTTCTTAAACTATTGTCATCTAAAAATTTTTCCAAAAGTATCGCGGCTTCTTTTCCGGGTTCAACTATCGTTACTTTATCTCCTACTACATTCTTTATTACGGAATTAAGTAAAGGATAATGGGTACAGCCTAATATTAAAGAGTCAATATTTTCTTCTATCAGGGGAGTAAGATATTTTTCGGCTATAAGTTCCGGAACTTCCCCATCCGTCCACCCTTCTTCCACGAGAGGGACAAAAAGAGGACAGGCTGCAGAATAGATATCAATATCGCCGAATTTATCTTTTAGTCTTTTCCTAAAAGCACCGCTTTCAATTGTGGCGTTGGTTCCAATCACCCCGACTTTCTTGCTGGATTTATTCGAGAGAGCGTTAACTCCGGGATCAATCATACCTATAATAGGTATGGGAAATTCATCTTTTAATTCTTCCAGAGCATTGGAAGAAACCGAAAAACAAGCTGATACAATAACTTTAACTTCGAAACTTTGGAGAAAACTAATATCTTCTTTTGCGAAACGCAAAATTGTTTCTTTTGACTTTGTTCCGTAGGGAACCCGAGCACTGTCCCCAAAATAAACAATTGTTTCTTCCGGTAACCTTTTACGGATTTCCCTTACTACAGTAAGTCCCCCAATCCCGGAATCGAAAACACCGATAGGGTACTGCTTATGTTCTTGATTTTGCATAAGCTTCTATACCCTCAACGATAGCGTCACAGGCTTTCTCCAAAAACTTTTCATCCAACAGCTTTTTCCTGTCATCGGAGTGTGTTATAAAAGCTATCTCTACTAAAACGGCCGGCATATAATTCAAGCGGAGGACGTAAAAGTTCGCCTGTTTCAATCCCCTATTATAAAGATCACATTTCTGCACCATACTTTCCTGGATGCAAATGCCTGCCTGTTGGGATTCCTCAAGAAACTGAGTTTGAGCAAGGTCGTTCAATATGTAATCGAGTTCAGATAAACCTGAACCGCTCTTTGCCTCAAATCTAATCGCGGAGTTTTCAGTCGCCTCAACCGTTCTTGCCCAATCGCTCCTCGCGGCTGATAAAAAATAGGTCTCCGCCCCGTTCATATCTCTCTTATTCGGTGCTGCGTTGCAATGAATTGAAACGAAAAGATCAGCCCTCGCCGAATCAGCAATTTT
>CAZQNI010000199.1:2740-3852 GCA_964594255.1 uncultured bacterium
ATCTCCTCCATTAAACCTTTGGGAGCAACTTCTGAAATATTTTTGTCGTATATTGGATCAAATATAACCAAAACCCATTCATCTTCAACTTTGTTAAAAAGATGTTTTAAACTCGGAGAACATTCAATTTTAAAAATTGTCCTTGAGGGAGTCACATCCCAATCGGTTTTATAGATATTAACTTTTATACCTACTTCGAGTATTCCTTGATTAAATTTGGCTTCCATGTTCATCAAACTCCCAAGGATGAGAGGTAAAGAAGAAACCGGAACAAACAGTTTGCCTTCCTCTTTAAGAGGAGGTATCTCTAACTGAAATACATCCCGGTTTACTTTTATAAAAGGGTTATCCGGCATAATGGAAACAATGTTTTCTTTTTGAATGGTCAAGATTTGCGTGTTAAGATCCCAATAATAAGAAAAATCCATCTCTTCGAGCATTGGATAGCTATTTATATATTTATGTTCCTCCATCCCGTACTCCTGGAAGGTATACATCTTCCCGGACAGGTTAACACTCAAAGAAAGAATAAAAAAAATCATAAGTATTTTTTCATCTCCCTTTTTTGCTCTTTTTCAATTATTTTTCCTCTTTTTTCGTATTCTTTCTTTCCTTTAGCAACAGCTAAAGATATTTTTACTAAGTTTTTTTTTATGTATACTTCAAGAGGTATTAAAGTAAGACCTTTGTTTTTCAGCTTACCATCTATTTTCCTTATTTCGCTTTTTTTTAGAAGCAGTTTTCTATCCCTTTTAGAATCTAACCCCTCCTGTGCCTTTTCGTAAGGAGAAATATGCATGTTAAAAAGAAAAATCTCTCCTCCTAGTACTTGGGCGAAAGAGTCTGACAAACTTACTTTGCCTTGCCTTATAGATTTTACTTCCGATCCTTTTAGAACAATACCGGCTTCATAGGTATCTAAAATATGATAATCAAATTTAGCTTTTCTATTTTTAGCAATCACTTTTTTACTTTTGAATTCCACCTTGACTTATTCCTTATATTCTATATAATTTTAGACAATGAATAAGATTATTTTTTCCCTATTTGTCATAATAATATTCTGTTTCTTTAATTGTGCAAGGCAGGTCATCAAAAAAACGATCTCTAAA
>CAZQNI010000200.1:0-3847 GCA_964594255.1 uncultured bacterium
CAAAAAAAACAAGAATGGCAAGTATTCCGGGAGTAGCCCTGAAAGAAAACAATATTGTCTTCCTTGTCTGCTTAATATAAGCTATTAGAAATATAGGAAACGCGAGTCCCGCTCCGATAAGACAGATGTATCCTCTTTCTCCCAATAAATAAGATACAACTATAGCGACTAAATCAAGAATTACACCAAGTAAAAGCGTGTTTTTCTTGCCTAAAAAAACGCCAGTCGTAACTTTACCTTCTTTCCTATCACCCTCTATGTCCGGAATAGTTGTATTAACAAATACCGCCGCCACCGCAAAAAAATACGGAATAGCAGTAACAAACATCAGGTGAGAAAACTCTGCAGTTGCAAGCCAACCAACCATAAAAGCAAGCACCCCGTATCCTGAAGCATTCCAAAAAATATCTAAAAAAGGCATCCCTTTTGTTTCAACCGGAGGAAGAGAATAAGTAATCCCCAGAAAAAGAGAAATCAAGAAAGCAATAAAAATATTCATCCCAAGGATGAATGACCCAAAAACAGATATAACGAAAAGCGTTCCCATTTCTATGTACGCGTTTCTAAGAGGAATAAAACCATCAGAAAGCAAGAACAATTTTTTGTTCTTCCTATCCGACTCTCTGTCAATAATCTGGTTAAAGATATAAACACCCCCCATAAGCATGGTATAAAAAACAAAAGCACTAACAGCCCCGAGCGAAATCTCTCCTTCCCCGTGATGCGCTCCGAGAAGAAAAAAGATCCATAAAGGGAGAAATAAAGTGGGACGAAGCAACATAAAATAATCCATCAGGAGAAATTATAAATAATAAAAACTAAAAGTCAAGGCAATTTAATCTTCGCTCTGCTGAAAGCGAATATCTCTCTTTTTTATTAACCGGCTAACTTATAGTGACTGAATCTCTGCGTTTCCTCTCTTTTTTATTTAATTGAAACCTTTAATGTGTAAGTTCCGGGATCGCGAGAATCCCCCACCGTATTAACGGAAAACCTATAAGATTCAGTGGCGTCTCTCTCCGATTCGCTAACTATTGTCTCTTCCTCTCCTTTTACTCCACTGTTACATTCCGAATCGCTTTCCCATTCCCAGAGCCTGATGTCAAAGCCACTACTTGGTATCGCATGTACAGTCACGGTTTGTCCGGGCTCAAGACTGATTTTATAATTATCGTTTTGGTCGCCATAACCCAGATGACAATCCGAATATGCTCCCGCTTCTAATTTTACAACATTTTCATCTCCGGTTCCGGCATCCCCGTTAGAATTGCCATCATTTTGAGGAGTCATATTAACTTCAAAATTATAGTCCCCTGCGCCGCTTACCGCACCAATCATTATATCGACGCGGGTTATATCACTTCTGTCAACGTCTGAGCCAACACAGAGATTTTCCTCTTCTCCTTTTACACCATCATTCGCCATGAATTCTGCGCACATTACCGCAATATCAACTCCACTGGTTGGTATCACTTTTATACATGCTACGTCTCCCGAGTTGTATCTAACGGTATATGCATCTCCGTCATCACTCTCATCTACTGTACCACTATATTTAGTTCCTGGTTCAATTCGGTACGGACTTGCCATATCTGCCGGAACATCACTGCCGCTACCCGCATCATTTTGCTCACCAGTTTCTTCCACCACTTGCTGGGATGGTTCGGCAGGCTCCGAAACCTGTTCTTCACTACTTGGTTCTTGCTCTGAACTCCCGTCACCACCACATCCGCTGATCAATACAGCAACAACTATCAGTACCAAGAAGAACATCAACGGATTTCTAGAGTTAAATCTTGACATAATACATACCTCCTTTTTTATGTTTGTTAAACTTCTATATACATTACCTTTTTCTTTGAATTTTTCAAGGGCAGACAGGGTATTTTTTTGTGTATTAATTTGTTTGCGTCTGAATATAGATCGGGTAGGGACCGACTTCGACCTCCAATTGATTATTGTACGCTTCCAGTGTAATTGAATGACCAAGCATATCTATTAGCTGATAAGTTCCGTTTTCAACAGGAATAATTGCTTTAAGAGGACCTGATACATTCCACGCAACAATCACCGGGTCATAATCTGATGTATCGGCATCGGGATTAAAGCGATAAGCATAATAACCCGCCGTACCGTCACTTATCGCACCTATTAGCTTCGGTTTTGGCATAATTCTAATCATATTTTGTACGGCGTAAGCGGATTCATACCATTCTCTTGTATCATAAACGAAAAATCCTGTATTGGTGCCATCCGCATCAACCATAAACATAACGTGTACTGTTTCTACACCCAATCGCAACGCCGTTAAATATAAACGCACCACATAGGCTGCCTGGAAACGCTCTGTCAAACCTTCATCCCGCTCGAAAACGCCGTTTTGACGATTGTAGCCGACTTCGGTAAACCAGACCGGCTTGTCTTCGTTTTCGAAGTTTGCCATTATTTGCTTATACAAATTATGACTGTTAGCTACCGAGTAATGGTATGAACCTCTACCGCCGGGATATACCTCAGCATCGGGTGGGCAGTAATGTGTGTAGGGATGATCGGACAAAACGTCATAACATTCAGAAGGATCTTCTCCGATTTCTACGATCATCTTATGAACGAGTCCTATAAACCCGTAATCGGGATTCAGCGGATCCGGACCCCAGTATATATCATCTGCGCTGCCCCCACAGGCAGACAAACCCACTACTTTAATACTATCTCCCCAGTTACTTTTTATATGATTATAACTTGCTAAGAGTAATTTTGCATACAGTTCGGCTTTTTGTGTCAATGACGGCGGATTATCAAGATAGGCTCCGTAAAGATAATGCAAATTCGGTTCATTCCAGATTTCCACATATTTAATCGGTTTATAAGGTTCCTCAGGGTAATCATCAAAAAAGGAACCGCCGGGTCCGTATCGGGAAAGAATCGTATCCATATAACTTATATATTCATCTATAAAGGTTTGATCTTGAACCTCATCGTCCCAGTCATACCCATAGTAACTTCTTACCTTCGTTCTACCACCGGAAACAGTTAACATTATATCCATATCTATACTATTTAATGCCCTCATAGAAATATCGTTAAATTCAGTAAGGTGAGCGCCGGCTCTGATGCTACCCCATCCCACCTCTGATACTTCATCCTGCCAGTGAGCATAATCCGAAAAATATGTATACCATGCGTATAATCCGTAAACTGATATATCGGAAACAGGGGCATTAATTATATCCTCAATATCCGGAAAGTTCTGAGTCTCATCTATACTTATCCTCTCCGGGTAGAAAGGAACACTCTCTGGCTGTTCAATCAGGATTTTATCGATACCCATAACCCCGAACAAGAAATTATTTATAACAGTAAATTTTAAACTTTGCTCGTTATTTATATCGAGAAAATAAACACCAGAAAGTAAGCTTTCTCCGGAAATTGTAACTTCCGAATTATTGAAATTTCTTATCCTTCTTCCGCAAACATCTATAACTCTAACTGCCATTTCCTCATCGCTTTCCAAAATCAACCTACCCGATTCTTCTATTATATTCAAATAGCAAAAAGCCTTTTCGCTTTTTAATAATAAGAAAGAAAACAATATAATGGATAGAATTTTAGTTAATTTGAAAATTTTCAACGCTTACTCCTTTTCCGCAATTATAATCTAAAACAGTATAAAAAGTCAAGGGGTGCGAACCACTAAATTGCACAGATTAACACTGATAAAAAAAGAAATATAATTTTACTCTCTGTGGTCTCTGTGTGTCCTTTTTCTTTGTGTACTCTGTGGTTAAAATATTGCCGGAGGAGGGATTTGAACCCACAAGTCCTTTAAGGGACAACGGATTTTGAG
>CAZQNI010000201.1:0-3824 GCA_964594255.1 uncultured bacterium
CCGGTAACCTTTCTTGAGCTTTTTTGATTGATTCGTAAATTAAAGAATATGTTCTCGACTCTTTCGTGGAATTATTCATAAAATCATCGTGAAAATGAGAGGGATATAACATAGGATAAACCGCGTCAACCTTCTCCGCCATCTTCTCGAAATTCTGCCCCTCTTTTGCTAGGGTTTTAGCCCATACTGTATATCCATAAAAAGTAAGAGAAATTCTCTTTTCGGGAGGTTTAACCTCGTTTACCATATCTAAAAATTCGACAATATTACTGAGTTTGTTTTGCCAATTCTTATAAGGTTTGTCACCCGAGGGGTATCTTATATAATCGAATTGCACTTCATTGAAACCGAGATCAAAAGCTTTTTCCGTGATTTTAGTATTGTACTTCTTGACCTCTGAAAGAGAAGGATCGGCCCAGTACCCGCACTTTTCCTGAAACCAGATATTACCCGAAAAGTCCTTTAAGGCAAGTTTACCACCATTTTTAAGTGCAAGTGCTTCATCTTTAAAAACACACTGCCTGGCAATCAAATAGACTCCTTTTTTTTTGGCTTTCTCAATAAAGCTTTTATAAAGAGAAAACAACAATCTTCCTCGTTCATTTTTCACATCAAGAACAGCAGCATTCACAAGCCCCAGATCTACCATTTTGAAGAATTCATCTATTTCATACTGCGAATAAAAAACACCGGGAGCGAGATAAATACCTCTTGTAATAGGTCGCGTCTCAGAAAGCGCAGGAATATCTGCCGGGGAAAAAGCGAGGATAAGAAAAAATATCATAAATAATTATACCACGAATTCTATATTCTGTGAACAAACAAGCCTGATTTTAATTTAGGTTCGAACCAGGTGGATTTTGGAGGCATTTTATTGCCGTCATCAGATATCCTGATTAGTTGCTCCATCTGAGTGGGATACATGGAAAAAGCTACCTTGAATTCACCCGAATCAACAAGCCTTTCAAGTTCTTTTAATCCTCTTATTCCACCAACAAAATCTATCCTTTCATCCTCTTTGGGGTTTTTTATTCCTAAAATAGGATCAAGAAGATTTTCCTGGAGAACCGAAACATCTAACGAATAATAGGGGTCATCTGCCGGAAATGTCCCTTCCTTGGCTTTAAGATGGTACCATTTTCCCTCAATATACATACCAAAATTATGAAATGTATCCGGATCAAACTTTCCTTCAACACTTTCTATGGTAAAATACTTTCTCACTTTATTAAAAAAACCATCCTTTGTTAAAGAATTAAGATCCTTTACCACTCTATTATACGCCATTATCTTTAGTTCTGTATGCGGAAAAACAACGGCGAGAAAATAATTGTACTCCTCTTCACCATTGTGATTCGGATTGTTTTTCATTTTTTCCATTCTTATATTTGAAGCCGACTCACTTCGGTGGTGTCCGTCGGCAATATACAAAGAATCAATTTTAGTCAAAACCTCTTGGATTTTACTTGTCATATCAGCATTATCTATTCTCCAGACTGTATGAAAAACATTGTCTCCGGTTTTGAATTTATAAAGCGGGTCCCCCGACTTTACTTGATTGAAGATTTCATATATTTCTTCAGTCTTTTTCGTATCATAATAAGCAAGAAAAATGGGACCCGTATGAGCTCTTACAGTTTTTATATGCTTCATTCTATCATCGACTTTAATTTTTCTTGTTGACTCATGGGTACGAATATCTCCTTTGTCATATTCGTCAATCGAAGCGAGACATACCAATCCGGTCTGGCTGTGACCGTTTTCATCCTCTTCGTAGAGGTAAAAGGATGGTGTGTCTTCCTCGATTATATATTGCTTTTTTATCAACCATTCAAAATTTTCCTTGCTCTTTTGATAAACTTTATCATCGTAAATATCGACATCATCAGGAAAATCGATCTCCGCATTAACCACATGTAAAAAACACAAGGGATTCTTTTCTGCAAGAGCCCTTGCTTCTTCTCGTGAAAGCACGTCGTAAGGAGGAGAAGAAACTTTTTTTGCAAACTCCACTTTTGGTCTTAAAGCTCTAAACGGTCTTAGTAACGCCAATGAAACCTCCTCTTACTTATATTTTTTATATTAAATTAAAAACTTTTATATTTTATTCGGATTTGCAAATAAGTCAACAGGGTAAAGATTATAAATTTAAACTTATTAAAATACCAGAAATACTATAATGAAAGAGAGAGAATTTATTATGGATAAACTACTGAAATTCAAAAATCAAATATCAAAATGGAAAATTACAAATCAAAGTTCAAAATTTTATTAAAAAAATAATAAATAAAAATCCTTTTAAATCTGCGTTTATCTGCGTCCTAATTATTTTTACATTTTCATTTGTCATTTTGCTTTTTAATTTTTAATATTTAATATACATTAAAGAAGATTATCGGATTTTCAGAATCTATATTTTCTTCTGAATATTGAATTTCCGCCAACAGTTTTAATTACAGGATTTGTATCATATAAGTTATTATAGTAGTCGAGCCGCTTGTATAAGTCTCATCTCCGTCTAACCTTACCCTATAATCCTGGTAGAGGTTTGTCCATCCTACATCACCACTTCCACTTGCAAGAACTTGAGGTACGGTGCTAAGCGGAGACCAGACTCCTGCAGCTCCGTCTCCGTATTCTATATCGGTTAGCAAAATACCGCAGGCAGGCGAGGGATCTCCCGCACCCGCAATTGTAACTTCCCAACTGCCGGCTGGCCAGAGAAATCCTCTGACTCTATACCTTATTCTCTGGTAGTTTCTGGTATTGGGTCGGCTGGGTTCGTAAAATTCCGGGAAGTACGTTGGGGGGAAAGCGGGATTATTTGCATTTCGGTCAATCTCAGTGAAATCCCATGTAATAGAATTTCGCTGCACGGTAATCCAGACAATATCGATTATACCCATAGGTAAAACTAAACTTGCTGTAGTTTTATCGACGCCCACTCCTGTTGAGGATACTCCCGATGCTACAAACGGTATAAGAAAAAACAGATAAAATAATTTTTTCATGGCTACACCTCCGTTATTTTTAAAATTCTTTTCTATCGATTTTTTTAACAGGTTTTGCGATTCCGAAGTTGAGCCCTTCTTTTTTCATGCTGGCGGTTAATTGCAGATACAAAACAAAGCCCCTCGGGCTTAAATCATAACCCGGAGGAAAACGGGAAGCCTGCACAGTATAATCTCCTGGAACGATATTATGAATCGAGTATTCGCCGAAAAAGTTTGTGTAAGTATGCCTTGAATAATCACCCCGAATTATGCTCACTTTAATGTTGGGAACCCCTCCCTCGCCAGGATCCCTTTTAAAGTTATGATTATTGTCGTAAAAAACAACTCCGGAGATTGAAGAAAGGCTGAAAATTGGGAAATTTACCACCTTGAAATCAACAAAACCGGTTTTTATTGTTTTTTTCAGGCTATCCCTCCCCAAAAAAGCTGGAATACCTTTCATATCGAGTTCTACAGTGTGCTCTCCACCGGGAAGTGGACCGAACCGGTATTCGCCTAATCTATTTATACCGATTTTTTTCTTCCCGTCTAAAATAATTTTTATATCTTTTAATGGCGGTTCCCCTCTTTGTTTCTTTCCGTCGCCATTCTCATCGTGCCACACTATTCCGGTTATGGTGCCAAAACCGACTTTCTCAATGGAGCTTCTTTTGGCAAGCTCGATCGTATAAACCCTCGATTTGGTAGAAGTATTACCCGAAATGCCAACTCTACTTGAAAAACCTCCTCTACCATCGAAAGAAAGAGAGGCATTATAGTTTAATCTCTCCTGTTCGGTCATATGCCGTAATCTGAAATCTCCATGAATTG
>CAZQNI010000202.1:0-3799 GCA_964594255.1 uncultured bacterium
TATTAAAACCAATACCATTTGTCCATCTTTCAAAAAAAGTATAATACGCCCCGACGTCAAAAGATAAAATCTCATCACTCATATCAGGATAACTCGTCTCCGAATAATCAACGGCTAAAGAAAGACTAAAAGGAATTATGAAGTTAATTTCATCGCTTACCGAGATAGCTTTGCCGGAATAATTATTAGAGTTATCCAGATCGGTATAATCCTGGTAGGAAAAGAAAAGGCTTAAATAGTTGCTAATGTTCGAGAGAGCGAAATCATAACCGGTATTAACAGAAAACATTTTGCTGCTCCTATCCAGCGAAAGAGAATCGTTCCTCTCAGTATAAGGACTGTAACTGAAATCTAAATACGGTAAGTTGGCAAAATTAAATCCAATTCCAAATTCATAAGCATCAAAAGCGGTCGTGGAACCTTTTAGTCCCAGAATATTATCTGTTTCCTTTTTAAGAGAACCATATAAAAAAATACTGTTATTAAACAGGTTCTTCTTTATAGCTGCTTCATAAGAAAAGAGATCACTGCGCAAATAAGGATTGCCAAAGGACTCAAAGCCCGGTCCGACCATACTAACCGAGCCGGAAATTTCCGTGTCATAAATATTAAGAGCGGAATTAACCGTGAAGGCAAAATCAAACGAACTGCTCATCCTCGGATGAAAAGTACTTATAAGAAAGGAAGGTACTCCTTCAAGAGCCAGCTCGGGCATGCGTACGTCTCTTGTTACTTCAGTCCCCACGATCTCCGATTCTATGTAGAATCTGTTGTCTAAAAATGAAAGTTTTAAATCGATTCCCGTGATATAATTCTCCATAGGTTTTATAACTTCCACACTGTCCGTATCGGTAACAGCCGGAATAAAGTAGGGGGATACGGAGCTTGTATCGTCTCCTGCGTGCAGGAAAATGAAATGGAAGTGGGAGGTCTCTTTTCTGCCGAGTCCCACGTTGAAGGCATATAAATTTCTCTCGTATGCATAGTCGGTATAAGTTGTATCAGACCAGTCTACACTCCTCTGCAAATTACCCATAGTTCCCTCTAAATGTAGAAAACCGGGGTTAAGTTCGATTGCGCCTCCGGAAACTGGCACACTCGAAAGAGTATAGGGCGAGAAGTATGGATAACAGGTTCCGAATTCCACATTGGAAATAGCGAAAACAAAACTCGGGACATTGACCCTGTCTCTCAACATTTTTTCCGGCTGTATGCTGATTCGGTATTTATTGAGAGCCTGGCGATATTTTGACTCCAGGGAACTTAACTGCAAATCAAAATTTATAGGCATCTCGGCGATAGATATAGTGGGACTTACTGTAAACCGGACTTGAGAAGTCGGGTCTATTAAAGTATCCCCTCCCTCTATGTTATCATACTCGCCGTATAAGTTCGCGGAACCTGAAAACTCCACTAAACCCGCATAGGAGGCAAACGAAAGAAATAAAACAAGTAACGCTACCCTTCTCATTTTTCAGTCTCCCTCCGATTTATCTCTTTTTATCAAGAGGATCAGGAGGCATCTGCTTCTTCCCTAAGGGATCAGGAGGTATCTGCGTTTGTAATTTATTTACTTTTATGGTTGCGCCATTCAATTTGTTCCAGTTGCTCGGAGTAACCTGTTGCCACTGTTTTCCCGGAACGTTTAATGTTCTTGCCGGCATCTTTGTTGTTTTACCGTTTGCAACCTGAGTGATTTGAAGATTGCAGCTAACAGGACCCTTTTCTCCCATAAGTAGAAGAGCATCACGACCTTCCGATAATCGCAGTTTCACAGGCGAAGAGCTGGGAGCCGTTAGATTCGTCAACTTAAAGATTCTCGAGGTTTTGGAACCGGGAACCGTTTGGTGTAATTCTACTTCGAATTTCGCGGCGCCTCTTCTGCTGCTCAATACTAATTCCTGATTGCCGGTAGAGAGTTTTTTTACCTCGAAATTGTCTCTTCCGCTTGAACCTCCGGGGGCGGAAAGTCTTATTATATTATCTCTACCAGCCATTTCGAATTTATAATTCTTTCCTGTTGAGGCAATCTCAAAATTAAGATTCTTTCCGGGATAACCAACAGCAAAGTAAATCTCAGGGGGATTTTCTCTTTTCCTTGCGACTTTTCTCGTTGCTTTTCTGGGTGGGGCAAAAGTTATTGGCGCCCTGATTATATTCTTTAATTTAATCGACGGATTATCTTCTATTTCAGATAACCTGTTGTGCGAACTCGCGCTTGTCTTATAGAACTTATGACCCTCGTCATCCGTAATCTGAGAAATATTAGCCCCTGTAAGGAAAATATCATTTAACGCATCCTGGGCACATCCAAGCTGGAGGGGATTACGCGAAGAAGGTTTTACAATTGACATTGGTGTAGCAAATATATAACCATCGGGCGAGTCCCAGGTTGTCGCATCGTCGAACTTATAAGACCAGTTACCACTGCTTTTCTGAATCTCGATATAATTTTCATGATTATCGTAAAAAAGCGAATCGTGAGGATACCATTTATTCGGGTCATGTAAGTAGATATAGCGTTTTGTCGATGTTTCCTCCACTCTATAAGGAATCAATGTATGACCGACAAAACTTAAATCTCGAACGAGAGTTACAAGAGGCAGATCCCCCATCGAAAGATAATAATCAATCTGTGTATAGGCATAGTTGGGATCTTTAGCATGGGAACCTGTTGTTAAATCCATATTCTCGACCATCCACATAATACCCGCATGACTCCATTCATGACACTGCATAATCGTTATAACCGTGTCCAATTTCGGCGAAGCCGGACCATCGAAATCACCCGAATAAGTATAGATAGGTTTACAAAAGCCCATGTGTCCCTCTTCTTTGTATATTATGTTGGCAAGCAAACTCATACCAAAACAGTTGCCCGCCGTAACCGCGAACGCGGCATTGTAAGCCTTGTAAAACGCGTAATCTAAAGGAGGAATTTGTGCTTTAGCATCGTTAGAATCTGAACAGATGCCTATAAAACTCCTGGTGAAAATTTCCCAGGGCAGTACCGTATGTCCTCCCGCGTCGGTAAAATAAGTGGTATTTTCAAATCTCCAGCAATGCTGTTCCACAAACTCATCTCCGGCGTAAGACGGAATTGCCAGGAAAACGACAATTAACAAAGTTAAGATTAATGTTATTTTTCTCATTTCATACCCCCTTAAGGCGTTGCCTTACCATTTTTGGCAGTTGAAACGAGTGAACGGTTACCATTAGTGGCAAAATACTGAACTTTATAGTAGTAATCTTTATTGTCAATGACCGTATTATCGAGGAATTTACTTTCTCTTAGAATCGGACTTATCTGACGGTACTCGTTAGCGGGATCGGAACTTCTGAACACGACAAAACCGGCATATTCTTTTTCATATTCAGGCTTCCATTCGATTAGCAGAGCACACTCGCCCGAAGGCTGAGTGACTTTCAGATCTTTGGGTGTAGGCGGAGGGCCAATGTTGTACGTGTATGTCTCTATAGGAACGGAAGGATCTCCGATGTTGCCGCCGTAATCTGCCGCTCTTACTCTATAGTAGTATACCTTCTTTTCTTCAACGGTGGTATCGATAAACGAGAAGACAGAATCAGCCGCCCATATATTTGTAGCCGGTATGTCGTCACAGTCTATAACCGTAGGAAATATAAGAGAATCGCTTACTCTCTTGTAGGGACCGGTCTCTTTTTCTGCTCTCTCGACTATAAAACCAAACAAATCCTGTACGGGAGAGGGAACCCATTCGACCTTTATCGCCCTATCTCTCGCTTTGAGTCCCGCAAGAACGGGTGGAGCAGGCGGTGT
>CAZQNI010000203.1:0-3775 GCA_964594255.1 uncultured bacterium
AGAGGTAATAGAAGTAGCTGATAGTAAATTCGTCGACTATTTAATTGAAAATGATATAATTCCTCTTAGTACCTTTAAAACAATATTTAAACAAACAGCAATTGACGTCCTTTACTCTCTTTTCCTCATAAAAAACGGTCATTTTAGTTTCCGTGAGAAGGACTTTGAAATCCCGGAGTACCTTAACTTAAATATAAAGATAGAAAATATAATACTTGAAGCAGCAAGGAGAATTGACGAAATTTCCAAGATGGAAGAAGTTTTGCCTAATACCGATATTGTTCTTGAGGTTTCTACTGACTTAATAGAAAAAGAACAAATAAATCTGTCTCCTATGGATTGGAAGTTGCTTTCCCTTATCGATGGAAATCTTACCATAAGTGCCCTTATAAACAAGATAGGGGATAAATTTGCTGTGATGAAGTCTCTGTATGGGATGACCATGACTGGTATAATAACCGAAAAAAAGATTCCTCTAGATGATATAATCAAAGAGGACAAAATATCTGTCGGAAAAAATACAGACAAGATTAAAGAATTAACCAGGTTATGGAACAAAGGTAAATATACTGAAGGGCTTAAAGAATTATTCAAACTAAAAGAAATGTACCCTGAGGATTCACGAATACCCTACAACATGGGTTATTTTTACCTTGTAGAAGGGAGATTTAAAGAAGCTATCTCAGAATGGAATTCTTTTTTGGTTTTGTCTGCTGACGAAAAGAGAAAGAAGGAAATTAGAGAAACTCTTGATTTGGTAAAAGGAATTCATAAAAAGATTGTAAATTGGGAGGTTTTAATTGAATGAAAAAGGGCTCCGACCCGATGTTAATTCCTTAGACGTATTGATTTCTCTTGCCGATCTCTATGTTGAAAATGGTTTGATCGATGAGGCGAAAGATCTTTTGAAAACCGCTATTAAGGAAAACAAAGAAGAAATCAAACCTTATTCCATATTGAGTAAAATTTATATAAGTGAGGGGGAAGAAAAGGAAGCAGCCGAAATTTTAAAAAATGCCATTAAAATAAGCCCTGAAGACAAAGAAATCAAAAAACTGCTCAAATCCTTAAAATTAGAAGTAGGAAAAGCGGAGACAAAAAAGATAATAAAAGATAAGAAGAAGAAAAGCAAACTCGAGTTAGGTAGTTCGCTTAGCGAGGTCCTGAATAATTTGCTTAAGGTAAAAGGAATCATAGGAGTTTTAGTCGTTGATGACATAGGAGCCTTGATAGAAGCAAGTATAGAATTGCCGATGGAGCGAGAATCTACTGGAGCAATAATTTCTTCAATTTACGATAAAATTAGATTTTCATCCCCGGATCTTGGATTGGGAACTATAAGTAAAGTTTTTTTCGAATTGCCCGGGGGCAATATTATTGTGTTGGGTTCAAAGACCTTAAGGTTTATAGTTCTTACTACTAAAAATATTTTAGTTAGTCAGTTGGAAGATATCTTGATGGAAGGTTTCTATAAAACTATTGAGCTTTTGGGGGTTGAGTAATGAAAAAAATAATGGACGAGATTGTCTCAATTGATGGAGTACAGTCGTGTTATTTGGTGGATAGAGAGGGGGAGGTTGTTGAATACGCAGGAGAAGATAAATTGGATAAATCTTTGGCGTCCGCTTTAATTGCCGCAATAACCAAAGAGCTCTCAGCCCAGATGGGTATAACGAACAATTTCTCAATGGCAGTCATGGCGAAAGAAAAGAACCTTTTTCTTGTTACGCAGAGAGATTTTATTTTAGGTGTTTTTGCTGATCCTGACATTGATACGGGTAAAATCCGGTTTGAGCTTCGCAGGTGCGTAAAAGCTATTTCCGAAGCATTATAAGTGTCAACTATTATACTTTTATATGAGATTCAGAAAAAAATCGAGAGATTTCTCGAGAATTTTCTTGTTAGAACGGGAGCACAACACATTTTTTTCGCTGCAAAAAGTGGAGAAGTACTTGTTTATTCGGGTCCTAAAGAAGCAAAGAAAATTTCTTCGATAACCGCTCTTCTTGCAAGTGTTTTTAACGCTACAGAAGAGCTGGCTAAAATCATCGATGAACATCAGTTTAAGCAGTTTTTTCTTAAGGGGCAAGCCTGGAACTTATTTTATCAAAATATAAGTCCTCAGTTTTTATTGGTTGTTATATTTAAAGAGGAAACATTGTTAGGCTCTGTCAGAGTGTTATCGGAAAAACTTGCGTCAAAGTTGAAAAAAGAGATAAACAAAAATACCCGGAAGAAAATTCCTTCAATTAAAAGAATAGACGGGGAAAAACTTATGGACAGTTTATTTAAATAATGAAAAAGAAGCTTCTTGTTATTTTCTCTTTGTTGCTTTTTACTTTTATACTTGGTTTGCTCTCGGATTTCATAGTTGTAAAAATTCAGAACCTCCTGGAGCGTCGAGTACTCGCTATGCTCCCTCGGGGTAGTTATATTGGGAGTATAAAGCTTAAAGGTTTAACCGGAGTGTCTGCCGATTCAATATACATTAAAGATCTTTGTTTTCTCCCAAAAGTGGAAGTAGAGTATTCGCCTGTGGGTGTTTTACGTCGTCGGATAAAAAGAGTATCTTTTGATTCTCCTTCATTTTCGATTAGTGAGAGTGAAGAAGGCGCAAAAAGTAGCAGTATTTCAGCACTCTTTTATATTGAAGAAGTCGAAGTTCATAATGGTTCTATAGAATGGAAAGGACATGATTTTAAGATAAATGGGAGAGGAGAGATTTTTTCGACAGGTAGAGGGGAAATTGTTCTTGGTCTGCCAAAACTCTGGGGAAAAATAGACGATATCCCTTTTAATGTACGGGAGATAGATTTATCTATATCAGACAGGATTTCAAGTATGGATGTCCAAAACCTTAGGGTAGGAAATTCTGAGTTTAAGATTAGTAGCGGTACGGATGGTAAGATAGAGGGAGATGGTAAAGTATACCTCTCTGATTTGGAAAAAATATTTAATGTTAAAGGTGAGGGTTTTCTGGATGTATCTTTTACTTATGATACCACTATTACTTATAAAGGTCGAAGTCAAATAGGTAATTTACAAGGTTTCAATTTGCCGCAATTTGATTTTGCGGGCGGCCAAGATTCCGTCTACTTAGAAGGAGAGAATTTCTCAGGGTTTTTTAATTTCGGGGGAGAAATTTACGGGCAAATTGAACTAACCGATTTTGATGTAAAAAAAATAAATGGTAAATATCCCCCTTCAAAGTTGTCTGGCTTAATCGATTTTACTTATATGGGTAAAGATACTCTTTGTGTCCTTTCTAAACTAAAGGGAGAAGTACTTAAAAGTCCTCTCGAGGATTTAAATCTTGCAATGACCAAAAAGGGAAAAGATATATGTGTTGATAGCTGCAAAGGTTATTTTAGTGGAGGGGAGTTTGTATTTTCGGGAATATACACCGATAAAATAGACGGGGATTTGCGAATTAGAAAATTAGACGTTTCTCCTATTGCCAAATTTCTCGGAATTAAAACATCCGCTGTGCTAGACATAGGTCTATCGATTGATGAGAAAATATATGGGTCTTTTTCATTGAAAGATCTAACTTACGGTGATATAAAATTAAAGTCTGTAGAAGGCAATTTGAACCTTGCTCAGGGGAAAAGAAAGTTTCCAGGTACGGTAACCTTTGTGTCGCGAGATTTCGCCTTTAAAGATAGAAAGATATTCGAGCTTGGAGAATCTAATCTGGAGATAGAAAATCAGAAATTGGCAGTAAAAGGGCTTTTTAAAAGTAAGAACAAGAAATTAAACTATAATTTTGCTCTAC
>CAZQNI010000204.1:0-3714 GCA_964594255.1 uncultured bacterium
AAAACTTTAAAAATAAACAAGGAAAAAATTACGCGCTGCCTTTCTCCTACACTTCTCGCCACTGAGATCGCAGACTATCTCACGGAAAAAGATGTCCCTTTTAGAACAGCACACACGATAACAGGAAACATTGTTAAATGGGCAAACGAAAACAATACATCTCTAAACGAAATTCCTCTAAGTAAACTAAAAGAGTTTTCTCCTCTTTTCGAGGAAGAAATCTACGATTATGTCACCTTTAAAAACGCCCTAGCACGTCGCAATTTAAAGGGCGGCACAGGGGAGAAATCCGTAAAAGAACAAATAAAAAAAGCAGAACAGCTTTTGAAAAATTCGATATCTAAACTTTAACAAAGCGAGGTATAGGATGCTATTGACAGCCAAACCCTTTTTATTAAGATACAGCAATGTCTAAAAATAAAAATAAACGTCTAGAAATTGTCAGGAGCATTTTAAATGAGGATAAGATTCATTCTCAGGTCGAATTAAAAGAAAGATTGAAAGAATGCGGTGTAAAAATTTCTCAATCTACCCTCTCCCGAGACCTGAAAGAACTTGGTTATATAAGAGCTCCTATCGGCGACGGAACTTACCGAATAATCAAAGTCGAAGGGGGAGAAGAGCGGCTGGATCTTCTCTTTAGATTGGGTCTTGTCGAACTATCTCATGTCAACAACATTATTGTAATAAAAACCAAAACGGGCAATGCCCAGGCTGTCTGTACAGCTATAGATCATGCCAGAATTGATGGCATTGCCGGAACTCTCGCCGGAGACGACACTATTTTCGCTCTGGCAACCAACAAAGCTGTCGCAGCGAGGGTCGTAGCAGAACTTAAAAAATATATAGGATAAGTAAAAATTCAGAAGCCAGGAGCCGGAAGGTAAGAATCCCTTACTCACCCCAAAAATTTATTGAACCACAAAGAGCACAAAGATTTTAATTTTGTTATTTTTTTTACTCGAAACCTGGAACCCTCGAACCCTAAACTTTAATTAACCACAAAGCACGCAGAGTTTTTAATTGTTTTTTTAACTGCTTACTGCTCTCTACTCCCTACTCTCTCTTTCCCAACTATTTAAATATTACCGCGATGCCGTTAGCGGTTTTATCGATTTTAACGTGTCTTGTTCTCCTAACTACATGATGTCTCCATGGCCCAGTACCGACAACATTATGATGGTTCGTTACGTATACAGTCGGATCTATATCGTATTCAACAAGCATAATACCATCAGCCCCAATCTCGCGGGCTTTCCTAATCATTAACGCATTTAACTCGACTCTCCTTGCGTCCTTCCCGAGATTCGCTTCAATTATACCGATAACCTGGTGCGGTCTTTGTATCTTATTTTGAGTCAATATAATCTCAGCGTCGGCAGCCTTGGGAGTTTCTATGTATGACTCATCGATCTTTGTATATTTAACATTAGAGGAAGAACAACCACAAACTATAAATATTGATAAAAGAAATGGAATAACTTCTTTCATTAAACCCCCTTAGTTTTTTAAGCAAAAGATAAAAATTCTGTTTTTTCTATAAAAACTTTTCTACTTAACTACTGTGCTTTAGCTTTAAAAACTACTGTGGTAAATAACTCAATTATAAAACCGTAAATGATACCCATCGCCACAGTCATAATGAAAAGCATATTAGGTGTAAATTGCCCGCCTGCCGCAAGCATGCTGGAGAAACCCATCGGAATACTAAAAACAAGTCCCATTATTGGACCATGAAGCCACCATTTCATTTTCAACGCACTAATACCGATTGCAACTCCAATTAATGTTCTACCAGTCACGATTGACAGAGAGATAGCCCAGGGCAACTGCCCGTTCGATGAAGAAAGCAACCAGCAAATAATCCCACAGATCAAACCAAAGATTGTAGCAATAGTTATTCTTTTCGCCATAATAAAAAACCTCCTTAGTTTCTCTCCATTATAAAGAATTTTTAACATGATGTCAAGCTTTCCGACAAAAAAACCCAACGCGCCTTTCGGAGCTTAAGGCCTTTTGAAAGAAAATGGATTTGAATTTTGAAGTGTTTTTAATTTTTTTGCAAAAAAAAGAATTGCAAATGTAGTATATATGATTAATATAAAAATGAAAAAATCAAGCCTACTTGCTCTACCAATGGGTATGTGGCATATGCCACAATACGTGGTTAAGAATTTTTGAAAAATGCAGAATATAAAAATAATTGTAGAATACGATGGGACTGACTTTTACGGCTGGCAAGTTCAGCCCGGGAAGAGAACCGTTCAGGGCGAACTGGAGAAAGCGCTCAAGACAATATTTAATAAAAAAATCAGAGTAACGGGTTCGGGCAGAACAGATACGGGAGTTCATGCAACAGGACAGGTCGCATCTTTTGCGGCACCAAAGAAAACTCTCCCCGAAGAATTAAAAAATGCAATTAACGGGAATATTTCATATGATATTTTTGTTAAGGAATGTAAAAAGGTGCCGGAGGATTTTAACGCAAGATTTTCTGCAACTCTGAGGATATACCGTTATCAGATTGCTAAAGAGAAATCGGTCTTCAGTAGAAGATATTTTTTTCAAACAGACAGAGACCTTAATATAAACGACATGAAAAAAGCAAAAAGAGAGCTTATAGGAGAAAAGGATTTTACTAATCTTGCAACGAAAGACAGAGGAATTTGTTGCCTGAAAAGAATCAAAATTTCTGAGGATAAAAACAATATTTTTATTGAGGTGGGAGCCAATCGTTTTCTTCGTAGAATGGTAAGAGGTATTGTTGGGCTTTTAATTGCCGTTGGGAAAGGTGAAATGAAGCCATCCGATACCGAAAAAGTGCTCTCCGGCAAGAAAAGGAGACCTCCTGTCGCTCCTCCTCAGGGTCTTTTTCTTGCAAAAGTCAAATATTGATCTTTTCCAACCCAACAAAAAATCAGCCACTAAGATACCAAGGCACAAAGAACTAAATAAATTTTAATTTTTCATTTTATAGAAAAACCCTTTACTTTTATAAAATTTTAACTATCCTAATATATATAAATAAGGATTTTAAATGAATATTCTTATAGTGGACGATTCAGAAGACCAGTTGTTAGTGCTTAAATCGATCTTAAATGAAAAAGGGTATAAAAATATATTCCTTGCCGATTCTGCGGATAAGGCCTTTGAATTTATTGGTCTTAAGGGCAGAAAAAAAAGAAAGGAAATAGACCTTATCCTGATGGATATAATGATGCCGGGTGTTGATGGTTTGGAAGCATGCCTCAAAATAAAGAAAAACGAAAAGATTAAAGATATACCTATAATAATGGTAACTGCTAAAAAGGAAGCTGATCTTCTGCAGTCGGCCTTTCAGGCAGGAGCTGTTGATTATATAACAAAACCGATAAATGTCACAGAGCTTTTAGCCAGAGTCCATTCTGCTTTAAGACTGAAGATGGAAATAGACAGCAGGAAAGAAAGAGAACGAGAATTAACTGAAATGGCTGAGCAGTTAGATGCAGCAAACAAAAAATTGACTCGAATGTCCTACTTGGATGGATTAACCGATATCCCCAACCGTCGTTATTTTGAAGAGTTTTTCGCAAGAGAATGGAAAAATGCAATAAGAGAAAACGGCTTCCTCTCGCTCATAATGTTCGACATTGATTGCTTCAAAGCTTATAACGATACGTACGGACACCTTATTGGTGACGACTGTCTAAGAAAAATTGCGACGACGTTAAACAA
>CAZQNI010000205.1:0-3712 GCA_964594255.1 uncultured bacterium
TAGTGACACAAGAATTACCATAGAAAAGATAAATATAGTGGGTAACAAGTGGGAAAACAAAGGAGTACATCTTGCTTCAGACAACTCCTTAAATCCATCCGGTGGTTATTTCAAAGCCGGTTTCCGAAACACTCTTGAAGATGAAGATTATATATCTCCGGTAGAGAGGATAAAAGAACCTGGGAGCTATACCGAACAATCAGAACAATCTCTTGCATTGGAAATTGATTCCTTGCTTGCGAATAATTATTGTCTCGTAGAAAATTATCTTGAATTATCTGCGCTGAGCGCAGGAAAGGGCTACGATTTTCGTTTATACGAAGCCTTGAATTTTTACACAAAATATATAGGAGATACGAGTGATTCTGCCGAAGTATTCTTGCGTCTTCTTACAGATTCTACAAATTACTATCAGTTCAAAACTTTTGTATATAAGGATAATTGGGATACGGTTGAAGTCTTTTTAAAGAAATTTACCGACTTAAAAATTAACAGTGATACAACACAAGGAGAATATTCTCTTAAGGGAAATCCTTCTCTTCAGAACATTGCGTTCCTACAGCTTGGGGTTATAAATCAAAACACGGAAACACTCAAAGGTGAAGTTTTAATAGATGATATAATTCTTACAGGAGCAGACAGTAGAATGGGCAGCGATATAGATCTATCAGTATCCACCAATGTGGGAGATCTTATAACGGGTCTTTCCTACAACGTTAACCGACAATCCGCCAATTATAAAAGTCGTTTAGATGCTCTAAGAGCACTGGGAGACAGAGAAGTTGCATCTCAGGGTTTTAGGATATCTGCGGATGCCGGTAAATTTTTAAACAAGGTAATTAACTGTCCGGTTTCTCTTAGTATACAAGAAAGTCATAAAACGCCTATATATAAAGTAAACTCCGATGTTACTCTGCTGCCAGAACAAGCAGATTCGCTTACACAGGAAGAATATTCGAGAAATCTTAGAGCCAGTATTTCGAGACATTCCGCTTCAGATAATTGGTTTTTAAAACACACAATCGATAATTTAACGGTGAGCGGTTCTTATAGAGAAAGTAAAAGTTTGAATCCCTTAAAAAGCGCCGATACAGTTATCAGTACAACAGGTTCGGCAAGTTACAATTTAAAACTGCCTAAGCTTCCTCTTCCAGTTTTTTCCAAAGAAACATCTTCTCTACTTCCCAAGGGTATCGAGCTCAGAACCTCCTATGGATACAGCGAAAGTAAGAAGTACAATTATAAAGATTCTCTGTATGAAGAGTTAAACCTGCCGATAACAAAAGAAGTTACCAGAGATGCAAGTTTAACCTATGAACCAATAAGATGGATAGATATGGATTATTCAATCAGCGTCAGGAACGACCTCCGGGAAAGAGAATCGTTTTCCGAAAATCCTTCTCTAAGGGATCTGGGACAGGATGCTTCCTTGAGAGAAGAAATCAGCGCTACTCATCGGTCAAACCAATTTGGAATTAACAATCTGAACGTAACTTATAGGACCGTTTTTAGTCAGAATCACGAGATCGAGTATGCTAAAACCCTTGGAGATTCTCTTGATGTTCGTGGGTGTAGCCAGCAAAGAACTATCAGGATGACTGACGATTTGCAGTTGAGTTCAATTCTTCAGAAGCTTCCTCTAATTTCAAAATTCTCTAAAAATATATCTCCCCTCAAGTTTTCGGCTCATTATACCAAGGATGGGACCTTTGCTTATTTAAATTCCAAACCGGATTACAGATTTAGATATGGAATGGAACTTACTCCAGAATTGTCGCTATTCGAACGTATAGAAAAAACTGATGGAGGATATTATAATGAAATTTATTCAATGTCTTCCGGATTTTCTTCTTCTAAAATCAATCTAAGAGTAGATTGGAGATTTTCTGTCAGTGAACCCGATGAACTTCAGATTAAAAATACGCAGACTCCAAGAAAAACCAAACGATTAACTTTTCCTGATATAGATATTGACTTACCAAATATTCAAAAATATGTACCATTTTTAGGAAACCACGTGCGGCGCGCAAGTATCTCGACCTCAATAAACGAAGAGTCTTCATCTATTAAAGGTTTTGGAGGTAAGGCATTCTCTGAAGAAGAATCTTCACTTAATTTCTCGCCTGGTATCGACATGGATTTAAAAAATGGACTTGGAGTAGATATAAATTATCAATATAGCAAATGGGAAAAATACCCCGATTCAAGGCTTAATACGCATGGTAGGACGAAAGGATTAAGAATAAACTTTAATTATACTCTAAAACCTTCTAGTTCAGGATTCCCCTTGCTTTTCTTTGGGAGAATTAAGTTCGATAAACCGGTAAATCTTAGCGCTTCGTTTAATTATAAAGATAACTTGAGTAAGAGAACTGACAATTATGGAGACCACAAGATTGAAGATAACCGGACCCTAGACTTTAAACTCAATGGAAATTATGCATTCTCGGAGATGGTGTCAGGAGGATTATCAATTGATTTCAGAAATTACCGCAATAGGATGATGGAAAATATGTCTTCCACCTCCTATGGAGGTAGTTTTAACGTAAAGCTCAATTTCTAACTAAATATTGCTTCCCAATTCAGTTTCGACAATGTGAGGGGTAATAAATATCAGAACTTCCCTCTTCCTTTCCTCACCAGTGGTATGGCCGAAAAGCAAGCCCAAGAGGGGGATATCTTTAAGGATTGGTACGCCGGTTCTCGTCTCTGTAATAGTTTTAGTGAAAAACCCTCCTATCACAAGAGTTTGCCCGTTTTTCACAAGAGTCTCGGTTTCCGAACTGGTTTCGGTGATAATGCTGTTGTCGCTTCCCGGGACAACATCGCTCATTTCTACAGCAATCTCCATTGTAATATCACCAGCTGCATTTATATGAGGAGTAACCTTTAATTCAATACCAGCCTGATACCACCTGGTTATAGGCTGACCATTAATATCTAATGTGGTTATAGCGAATCGCTTACCACCAAATATGGTCGCTTCCTTGTTGTTTACTGTTGTAACTCTGGGATTTGAGGTAATGTCGAGTTTCTGATTCTGTTCCATAGCCATCAATCGCGCATAGAGGTCTCCCCAACTCTGAATAGTCGTTACATTAACAAAAGCGCCGGTGACAGCTCCTTCGGGTGGCACATGCTTAACATTTCCCGTAACATTAAACCTGGTATTCGCTAGATTTGTTACTTCCCACCTAAGCCCCAATTCTCTTGCGGCTGTCCTGTCGATGTCTACTATCTTCGACGTTATAGCAACCTGTAAGGTCTTTTTGTCGAGTGCTTTTACCAGGCTTTCCACCTCTTCTAACCTTAATTCAATGTCGCTCACGATAATAGAATTTGTCCGGACATCCAGTTCTACAGTTCCTCGCTTGGAAAGAAGAGACTTTACAGCGCCTTGGATTTCAGCCGGCGTAGAAAACTCAAGAATGAAAATTTCTCTTTTTATAGGTTTTGATGCCTCAATATTTTCTTGTTCCTTAGCAAAAGTTTCCGGTTTCCCGACCCTTATCACGTTGTTCTCTATAATATAGGTATATCCCTTTGTTTTTAGGACCAGGTCTAAAGCTTCTTCCCACTCTATATTATCCAATTCGACTGTTATTGTGCCCCTTACCTCGTCGCCTATTATAATATTCATACCGCTGGCTTGAGCTATTGATCGAAGAGTAGTTACCAGATCTGCACCTTCCAACCTCATTGAAATTCTTTC
>CAZQNI010000206.1:0-3708 GCA_964594255.1 uncultured bacterium
AAAAAAAATACTTTCTTAATTATAATGATATTATCCTTCATTTTTAACAACCTCCTTATAAAGATTATAAATATTAAATTGTAAGTTGTAAATTATAAATTTTAAATTTTAACAATTTCCTCAAAACTCTCCAATTTCAAATTTTATTGTTATTTTCTTTTTTTCCTTTTTTCAAATTTGCAATTTCCAATTTTTAATTTTAAATTTACAATTATACTAAACCCTATACCCTCAAATCTATGTCCTTACTATACCTTCTAAACTATACCCTAAATTATCTATTCCACCCTTAAACCCGCGTTAATAGATATTTCGAATGTGCGGTAATTAGGATTGGAGGAAATGTCGTATTTTCCGGTTCCGTCGAAGAAAATAGGACCTCCGCTTATGTAAATGTCAAAACCACTTATCTTTTTCTCCTGAGAAGCTTCTCCGTATGAATTCTCGTAACCAAAAAATATTCTACCTTTTATTCCGTCTTTCGGAATAAAACTCAAACCTGTTTCAAATCCAATTACCTGATATTCGATTTCTCCGGCGCTGGATATGAAGGGTTCAAGCCCCTGCCTGTGAGCCCAGAAAACTTCTTCGTAAAGATTTAAGATATTTATTACCCTTTCTTCCCCTCTGAGAGCGAATCTGTTTTCGGTAGTGGCTGTGGGAAGAGAATCCGGGATACGCAGTTCATACCTTCTGTTCTGATACTTAATGGATGCTTTACCTTTTTCTGCAAACAAATATGTGGTGTTTAAACCAAAAGTTCTATCCTTTCTTGTTCTATATTGAATAAGAGTATCCCCGATTGAGTCTTCCGATGTTGGGCGTAAAATTCTATAAAGTCCGTCTCCGTCTAAATTGGAGTATTCTCCACTTACAGAAAGATGAGTTAACGGAGCCCACATTATGTTAAGCCGTTCTCTTTCTTCCTTGTTATCCTGGGTTTTTACATCGTCGTAGTTCAACGAATAGCTTTTCCTCCATTCCTTTATCGCTCCTATGCTGAAAAATTTATTGCGAAGTCTTGTGTTAATATTATGAATATTTGAATTTTGAAATATAGTTCCTGTGGTGAGGCTTTTTGATCTGCTGAAACTCGGATTATAAGAAAAGACAAGCCACTGAAGAGGATACGCGTCGAATCTAAACGAGCCTGTTTCTCTACGTCCGGGTTCATCCTCGTCACCGGGATTTCTTCTGATTGACTGAATTGTATATCGTCCTGTCGAGCGTAATACGTCAAAGGGAGAAAAATTATAATTAGACGCGAGAACAGTAATAGGAGAATAAAGATCGGAACGCTTTATTTCGGCTGAGCTTGAAACACTTATACCTCTTCTCGGCGTAAACCAGATTTTTCCTCCTCCGCTTGTTTCCTTAAAATCCCCTTTGCCGTAAGAACTCGTTATACTCATACCGTAGGCCTGTTTGCTGAAATCGATACCGCCCCCAATTTTATAAATATTCAGAGAGTCTCTTCTTTCATAATCAACATTACCGCTTATATTAACCTCTCCTAATTTATGTTTTGTCATCAAACTATGCGAAGAAAAATAGTTAAATCCATCATATCTCTTATAGCTGTACTGATAATTATATAGATTTACCTGGAGCGTTCTATCATTTTCATTGTTTCTTTCCCTGTAGGAAGTAGTTATATTGAATTCGGAACGAGGTGTTACTGTACCGTTAAAAAGTATTTCTTCTCCAGGTTCAAGACCTTTCCCGATTATGCTGAATTCGTCACCTGTCGCGCTGTAACTGCCGCCAATATCAAAAATATCTTTTCTCATACCTCCGTCTACTCTTAATCCCTTGTTCCCGTTCCCATCATCCGCCCCCTCGATTCGCATGTTCAAATCTTCGGTTCCTATATTTGTGTTTACCGAATACCCGCCCGTATTAATTCCGCTTCCTCCTACGGAAAGAATACTTAAAGGTTTCACGGAGATTTTTCCGCCGGCAAGAGATTTCCCTTCTTCCCCTTCATATTCATATTCCACTTCCATCATTTCCTCAGGAGATAAAATTCTGTTTATCAATGTTATTCTTCCGATAGTATAGTCTATGCGGTAATCAATTCCTTTTTCGAGAGTTTTTAAATCAAGCCCTATTCCGATTCTTACAATTTCAGTGTTTCTTATTACGGGAGAGTTTTCTAATTGGAAAGGTCCGGAAGTCCCATCCCCTTGAATTTTTTCCCTTACGGATGCGCCTCTGGGAAGCGAATAAAATCCTTCCCCATCGAGTTTGGAAGAATTAGCTCCTAACTTTACTCCTCTTATGTGTTTATTCTGAATAAGTAGTCCGCCCAGAGATACAGGAATATCGCCCATGGAGCCCTCTACATGTTCTCCTTTAACGGTAAAAAGAGCCATATTTTCTTCTTCCCTTCTTCCCTGGTAAGCTTCCCCTTCGATATCTAAATCGCCTCTTATTTTCCCGTCGACATTTAGCTGTAAAACGTTGTTTCTGAGAGTAAACGGATAAAATTCAGGAGGAGTTGGACCTTCGAGCAGATATTTTCCCTGGTAAAAAAAAGTACTTCTTCCAGTCACGTTAATGTATGTCGAATCATTAATATTTGTTGTATCGTTCCCGGCAGATAAAAGAAATAACAGTAAAAACATTTGCTTTAATTAGCCGCTAATTAGATTTTAATAGCACGCAGATTGCCTCAGATATACTCAGATTGCCACCCATCCTCACTATTTTTTGTTTTTTTTAAATAATTAAAAATATAATCCTGTAAATCTGCGTTCATCTGCGTCCTATTCATTTTTCAATCTCATACTTCCATAGCGTGCTGTCTTCAAATATAAACAAATTTTTCCCTTCTGTGGTGGAAAATGCCCCTTCAAAGAACTCGATTTTTTCGAGATTCTGTTCATACAGGAATGTAGTACTGTCTGTAGATATACTGACATATTTATCAACGGAAATGGTTTTTCCCTCTTTAGTTTCGGTCATCTGAATAAAATCCCCGTATTCGGAGAAAACGGAGATTCTGTTCTTTTCGAGAATATATACTTTACCGCTTGAAACGTCTATATCTATAGGGTTATTAATAAAACCCGCTCCTTTGCCGAAATTTCCAAATGAGTATAAAAAAGATTCTTTTCCGTAGACGTCTATTTTACACCTTAAAGGGTCCAGAATAAATAATCTTTCGTTAGAAATTGCAATCGAAGCCGGCTCTTCAGTTTCGATTTCCCTTTCATATAGGTGATTTCCATCTCTATCGAAAATCTTTATATTTCTGGAGCCGTAATCGAGAATATAAAGCCTGCCATTTTCAATATCCATAGAAATCGGTTCTGCGAGCTCTCCGCTTTCCATACCGAATGTACCGAATTGAATAATGCCATTTCCTTCTCTAAAAATTTTATTATCACATAGAAAATAGGTATAATTCGCGAATGTTTTTATTTCGAGAACTTCTTTCGAAGATAGAGGTACTGTTATCTTTTCGCTAATCTCCACCTTCCATGGATTAACAATCGAGAAAAGTAGGAAAATAGCGCTCATATTCTTTTTAATAGCACGCGAATTTTCTCAGATTTATTCATATTAACACCTATCCTCATTATTTCTTTTCTGTTTTTTTTATTAAAACAACTTAATAAATCCTGGTAATCTGCGTTCATCTGCGTCCTATTCCCCTCACCATTTCCATCCAATCGAGATATTATGATTACCTTTTATTTCTTC
>CAZQNI010000207.1:0-3693 GCA_964594255.1 uncultured bacterium
CTTCGGCTTGAGCAAGCCCTAAAGAGTTATCTTTTATATAAACAACTACACTATCGATTACTTTTCTTTCCTTTATATAATCCAGAAGATTCAAAAGATTATAAAAGGAATGCTCTCTTCCAAAAAAACCCTGAATATCAGGAACCTCCGGATAATCTCCTTCAATCTTAATCACCACCGAACGGTCCTTTCCTTTAAATAGAGTTGGATAAGGCACAACAGAAGCCGTAAATATACCCTCACTATCGCCTTCTCCATGATAACCGCCGAAAAGCAGATTACCAAGCGAAAATTCCAAGCCGCCATATATTTTACCATCTTCAAAATTATTCTTAAGATCGTCGAGGTTGTATCCGATACTCAACTTGACACCTTCTACAATTTCCAACGCTCCGGTTATGCTTTGAATTAAGTATCTCGTTCCATCTGAACCTCTATCAATAAAAAAATCTGAAGTTAATACCAATCTATCCCAACCCGGTATAACCGAAATCCCAAATGTAAAATCATAACCCTCGCTGCTGGGAAAATTCGTAGTAAAACCTAAAGAAGCCCATTTGTGAGGACGATACATAGCACCCAGAGTGTATCTATCATCCCAGGAAGAATACATATAACCAAGAGAAAATTTATCTTTGTAATGCAGGGGACTCGTTCCTGTCATAAATTCCATAGAATCGCTCATGAAGCGGATACCTCCTGCGAATCCCAGAAAAGGTATATTCATTGAAACCCAGTAGTCCTCACTCCGAACAGAAAACTCCGGATAAGAATGGATAGATAAACCTGCAGGATTTGAATAAAGCGCACGGGATCGTTCAGAAGTTGCAATTGAAAGATTAACGTATGAAACTAAAATTAAAAGCAGCAAATTTTCCTCCTTACATACAAGTATTATAAATCATTTTTCATATAAGCATTAACCAATCCTTTTAATCTGCAACATTACAAACCATTTTATCAAAATTGAAATATCAAAAATTAAAAAGCAAAATGACAAATCAAAATGCAAAATCAACCACCCCTCTAAAACCAAAAAAACAAAAGAAATATTCTTGTTATTCGTGTAATTTGTTGTTCCTTTTTTTTGTTTTTATTTTTGAACTTTAATTTGTAATTTTCCATTTTTATATTTAATTTTTGCATTTTAGCGGCTTAGCCGCTACGTTATGACATTCTCTCGACAATCGCCTGAGCGAACTGCGAAGTTTTTATAGGGCTTACTCCTTCCATCTGTCTTGCTAAATCGTAAGTGACTTTCTTATCAATAAAAGCTTTTTCAAGACCTTTTTCGATCAAATCTGCCGCTTCAGCCCAGCCAATATACTTTAACATCATCACTCCGGAAAGAATCATCGAAGAAGGGTTGACTTTATCAAGCCCTCTATACTTGGGAGCAGAACCATGGGTAGGTTCGAAAAGCGCTATGTCATCCCCTATATTGGCTCCCGGGGCAATACCAAGTCCGCCAATCTGTCCGGCCGCAGCATCAGAAAGGTAGTCTCCGTTGAGATTCGGAAGAGCTATAACTTCATATTCGTCAGGACGGGTAAGAAGCTGCATAAACATCTGATCCGCAATCCTGTCCTTTATAGCTATCCTATTCCCGGGCTCGCCGGCCGGTCTTCCTCCGCGGAGTGACTTGAATACGTCCTTTTGTGTCGTAGGCGTTACTCCATCTTCAGCTTTAACTTGATCGTAGAGTTCATCTTCAGTAATAATCTGTTCTCTAAATTCATCGATTGCCACCTCGTAACCCCATTTCTTAAAAGCCCCCTCGGTAAACTTCATAATATTGCCCTTGTGAACAATTGTAACACTACCTTTATTATTATCTATAGCATATTGAATCGCTTTTCTGACTAACCTCTTCGTTTTCGATATACTTATAGGTTTAACTCCTATCCCCGCGTCATATTCAAGTTTTGTCCCCATCTCTTTGTTAAGAAAATCGATAACTTCTTTAGCTTCATTTGTTCCCTCTTCCCATTCAATACCAGAATATACATCTTCAGTATTTTCCCTAAAAATAACAATATCCATCTTTTCCGGATTTTTCAAAGGAGACGGTACACCTTTATAGTATTTTACAGGTCTCACACACGCATAAAGGTTCAACAACTGTCTAAGAGATACGTTCAGACTTCTGTATCCTCCTGCCACAGGAGTAGTCAAAGGTCCTTTTATTGCTATGTTAAAGTATTTAATAGCTTTCAATGTGTCTTCCGGTAATGGCTCTCCATATTTTTCTATTGCTTTTTCACCCGCGAATATTTCGAACCATTCAATTTCTCTTTTTGCCTTATACGCTAAATGAACCGCCTCATTCCAGACAATCATGGAAGCATTTACTATATCAGCTCCAATACCATCACCCACAACAAAAGGTATTATAGGATTGTCAGGAACATTTAATTTCCCTTTTCTTATTTCTATCTTTGTTCCCTTATCGGGCAAAACAAGTTCTTTGAATTGAATCATTTTTATTCTTCCTTAAATTATTCTATCTTAAAATCACCGTATTTTTTAACGTGTTCTTCTATACCACCATCTTCAATCAGTTTCCTCATAAAAGGAGAAATAGGCGAGAATGTTAAAATCTTACCTTTAGCTTCGTCTTCGATTTCTCCCTTCTCTAGGTCAATTTTTAGAATATCTCCCTCATTAATTTCATCAGTGTCGCTAACCAATAAAGGCAAACCTATATTAAAAGAATTTCTATAAAATATCCTTGCGAAAGACTTTGCGATAATACAAGAAACCCCTGCAATTTTAATCACCCTCGGAGCATGCTCTCTTGAAGAACCGAGTCCGAAATTCCTCCCCGCAACAATAATATCACCATTTTTCACTTTTGAAGCAAAAGAAGGGTCGGCGTCTTCAAGCACGTGTTTTGCGAGTTCCTCGAGATTGCCACGAAGGTGAAAATATCTCCCCGGAGTTATATGGTCCGTGGAAATATCATCGCCGAACTTCCAGGCTCTTCCGGAAATCACGGAATTCATTCTAAATATCCCCTTGGATCAGCAATTTTCCCTTCTATAGCTGTAGCCGCGGCAGTTGCCGGAGAACCAAGATAAATAAAACCCTCCGGATTTCCCATTCTTCCGACAAAATTCCGGTTCTGAGTCGACAGAACTCTTTCTCCATCCGCTAGAACTCCTTTATGTATTCCCACACATGGACCGCAACCGGGTGACTCGACAGCCGCGCCCGCTTGTAAAAAAATCTCGATCAGACCTTCTCGCAGCGCCTCCAAAAAAACTTCTCTTGAAGCAGGGATAACAATTAACCTCGTATCCGGATGTCTGGTCTTCCCTTTAAGAATCGACGCTGCTATCTTTAAATCTTCAAGCCTTCCATTAGTACAGGTCCCGATAAAAACCTGATCTATTTTTACATCTTCTATATCCGAAATACTCCTGACATTATCAACCGTATGAGGAAAAGCAATTAAAGGTTCAAGTTTATCTACTTCTATCTCGAGTACCTTTTCAAAATTTGCATCAGAATCGGATTTTATTTCCCTGAATTTATCTCCTCTGCCTCTTTCTTCGAGATACTTCCTTGTGGTTTCATCCGTAGAGATAAGTCCCGTTTTTCCTCCCGCTTCAACAGCCATATTTGTTATTGTAAATCGCGAAGACATAGAAAGATTTTCTATTGTATCTCCTTCGAACTCCATAGCTTTAT
>CAZQNI010000208.1:0-3686 GCA_964594255.1 uncultured bacterium
CGGTGAAAGCCCGCGAGGAGTAATCCTGATTCGGTGGAATTCCGAAGCCGACGGTTAAAGTCCGGATGAGAGAAGAGAATATACTTAAGAAACCCCTAGGAGTGGGGTTTTTTTTTATGAATAAGTTAGATGAATATTTTTTAAAAGAAACATTTACCCTTGCCAGAAAAGGTGAAGGGATGGTTTCTCCTAATCCTCTTGTAGGAGCCTGTGTAGTAAAAGAAGGCGTTATTGTAGGCAAAGGATATCATAAAGGCGTGGGGAATCCTCATGCAGAGGTCGAAGCAATAAGAGAAGCGGGAAATAAAACAAAAGGAGCTATCTTGTACGTCTCACTTGAGCCTTGCGCGCACTATGGAAAAACTCCGCCATGTACCGAGATTATCCAATCAAGCGGAATAGGCAGGGTCGTTGCTCCGATAAAAGACTCCAATCCTCTTGTAAACGGTAAGGGCTTCAAATATTTAAAAAGCAGAGGTATCAGGGTCGATGTCGGAATTCTTAAAGAAGAAGCAAAGAATTTGAATTCTTTTTACTTTAAATATATTACTAAGAAAATTCCTTACGTTATTTTAAAAGCGGCCATGACGCTAGACGGAAGGATTGGCGACCCCGTAAGGGGAATTTTCAAGATAACCGGGGATCAGACACATAAGGAAGTTCATCATAGGAGAAGTAAAGTTGACGCATTGTTAGTCGGTGTCGGGACAGTGCTGATAGACGACCCGAGATTAACTGTACGATTAGCAAAAAGCGCCAAACAACCTTACAAAATAATAATAGACCCACATTGCCGTACCTCAGTAAACGCAAGAATTTTTGAAGCTGGTGGTAAGGTTATTATTGCAACGTCTGATAAAGAAGCGAAAAGAAAATATCCGAATGCAACTATATGGGTTTTTAAAGAAAACGGCGGCTTGATAGATATTAAAGATATATTGAAGAGAGCGGGAAAGGAGAAAATAACTTCAATAATGATAGAAGGAGGCAGCGAAACGTTTACCCAGTTCATTAAAGCGGGAGAGGTAGATAAATATCTTCTTTTCTTTTCTCCTTCTTTTTTAGGCAAAGGAGTACCTTTAATTAATTCCCCTTTGAAGAGGGCTTTTCTGGACGCAAGTGTAAGAAAAATAGGAGAAGATATTTTAATAGAGGCTACTAATGTTTACGGGAATAATTAAAAAAGTAATCAAGATTGAGAGGCTAAAAAAAGGAAAGAAAGATATCTCTATTCATATTAGACTTCCTTTCCCGGTTAAAGTCGGAGATAGTGTTTCGATTAACGGCGCCTGTTTGACTGTCTCAAAAACAATAGGTAAAACTTCGATTTTTAACGTTTCCTCCGAAACTGTTAAAAGAAGCAACATTTCTCATCTAAGGGTTGGCGATTACCTAAACATTGAACAATCGCTTGGACTTGGTGATTTACTACATGGACATCTTGTTTACGGCCATATAGATGGGGTCGGTAAGGTCTTAAATATAAAAGAAAAACCGGACTCATCTGAGTTCTTAGTTGAGTATCCTGCAGAGTTTTCAATGTTTATAGCTCGGAAAGGCAGTATTGCACTTGACGGAGTTTCTCTTACTGTTACTGAGGTTAAGGAAGATAGTTTTAAGGTTGTTCTGATAAGGCATACATTGTTAAACACAAACTTTAAGTATAAAAAGAGAGGAGATATTTTGAATATTGAAGTAGATCCAATGGCAAGATATTTGCAAAGATTATCGGAGTTTAGATGATTAGATTTAGTCCGATAGAAGACACAATTGAAGATGTAAAGAAAGGCATACCTCTGATTGTTGTGGATGACGAAGACAGAGAAAACGAAGGGGATTTTGTTGTGGCTTCGGAGATGATTACACCAGAGGTAATAAATTTTATGGCTAAGGAAGGCCGGGGATTGATTTGTGTTTCGCTGCTCGAAAAAAGATTGATTGAACTCGATCTGCCTTTGATGACGACAAATATTACGGCTCGTCACGGTACGGCTTTTGCTGTTTCAGTTGATGCTAAGGATGGCACAAGTACAGGTATAAGCGCATTTGACAGGGCTGTAACCATAAAGAAACTTATTGACCCCGAAACAAAATCTTCGGATCTTTCAAGACCCGGTCACGTTTTCCCGATAAAGGCAAAAGAAGGTGGCACTTTAATAAGAGCAGGCCATACTGAAGCTTCTATAGATATTGCGAAAATCGCAGGTCTATATCCTTCAGCTGTTATTTGCGAGATAATGGATGAAGACGGAACAATGGCGAGATTGCCGCGTCTTCTTGAGATTGCAGAGAATCATACTCTTAAAGTAGCTACAGTAAAAAGTTTAATAGAGTACAGACAAAAAAGAGAAAAATTAATTAATAGGGAAACAGAGGTTGTCTTCCCTACTCATTACGGAAAATTTCAGCTTATTCCGTATACGAATGTTATAGATGAGAAAGTTCATATTGCTCTTGTCAAAGGAGAAGTTGCCAAGAAAAAGGATGTTCTTGTCAGAGTTCATTCGGAATGTTTAACCGGCGATACACTTCGTTCCCTGCGGTGTGACTGCGGAGAACAACTGGTAAACGCGCTAAAAGCTATAGGGAAAGAAGGTAGAGGCGTTTTCCTGTATATGAGGCAAGAAGGTAGAGGAATAGGATTGTTAAATAAGCTTAAAGCTTATAAGCTCCAGGATAATGGATTCGATACGGTTCAGGCAAATGAAAAACTGGGATTCAGGACGGACTTACGTGATTATGGGATAGGAGCTCAGATCCTTAAAGACCTTGGTTTATCTACCATTCGTCTTCTAACCAATAATCCAAGAAAGATTGTGGGTTTAGAAGGTCACGGTCTTAAAGTAACTGAAAGAGTTCCAATAGAAACCGAACCAACTGAAGAAAATATTGAATATCTTAAAACAAAGAAAAACAAATTAGGTCATACACTTAAAAACGTGTAAAAAGGAGGGTTAATGGAATACAAAGGTCTAATCAAAGGGAAGGGAATTAGAATAGCAATTATTATACCTCGATTTAATTCCAGAGTAACCGGGATATTAAAAGAAGGAGCAATGGATTGTTTAAGGCAACACGAAGTTAAAGAAGAAGATATAGATATATATTGGGTTCCCGGTTCTTTTGAGTTACCCATGCTTCTTTCCAAGGTTGTTAATATTAAGAAATACGATGGGTTTTTAGTACTTGGAGCTTTAATCAGGGGAGAAACTCCGCATTTTGACCATCTCGCGACCGAAACAACCAAAGGTATAGCTAAGATCTCACTTGAGATAACAAAACCTGTAGGGTACGGTGTTATAACTGCCGATACCGAAGAGCAAGCTCTAAGTAGAGCCGGGATGAAGGTCGGAAACAAAGGATGGGATGCCGCTTTGACAACCCTCGAGATGATAAACCTTTATAAAGAAATTAAAAAATGAACGTTAAAGGGTCCAGAAGACTTGGCAGGGTCCTCGCGGTTCAAGCCCTGTATCCCGCAAGGATAAATTTAGAGTTCTCAACCAATCAACTTGATAAAATCATTAGTTTGAATAGTCAGGATTACAATGAAGACTCTTTAACTTTTGCTAGAACCCTGTTGAATCTGGCAGAAGAGCACTTAGAGGAAGCAGACAAATTAATTAAAACGGTTCTTGAAAATTGGGAGTGGGACCGACTCTGTGCTATGGATAGAGCCATTCTTG
>CAZQNI010000209.1:0-3680 GCA_964594255.1 uncultured bacterium
TTTGTAAGCTTTTCCGGAGAAAGCCACAAGACCGAAGCGGCTTCCAGGTAATTGCCCCAGTGACGCTTTGATTGATTCTTTTGCTTTATTGATCCGTCCCCCTTTAACGTCCTGAGCAAGCATGCTGGAAGATGCGTCAAGCGCAAAAACTACGTTATAGCCTTCTGCTTGAGTTATAGATAATATTCGTCCCCATCTTGGCCTTGCTGCGCTGAGGATTAAGAAGGTTAATGATAATATAAGTAAAATTTCTTTCCAGAGAGATTTTTTTTTGTTTTCTTTCCATATGACATCACGCATTGTAACGTCGGCTATGCTTTTGATTATTTTTTTGTTTCTACCTCGTCGGTAGATTACTAGTGATATTGAAAGTGGTACAAGGTAGAGAAAATTAAGAAAAATCGGCTTCGCCCAGTTCATGGTATTCTCCTTACTATTACAGGCTCTATGAAAATAATCATAAATAAAATTAAAGCCGGAACTAAAGCAAGGTGTAGTCTCTCGTTGTACTTTGAGATTTTTTCAACTTTAAAAGTTGTTTTTTCCATTTTGTCGATTCTTTCGTATACATCTTTTAGCGCTTCGCCTGAAGTAGCACGGAAGTATTCTCCTCCTGTCTGGTCTGCGATTCTCGTCAGTGCTTCATCGTTGATATCGAAATTTGCATTGACGTAGCGCGTGATCCCAAAAGCGTTCTGCGCAGGAAAAGGCACTTCCCCCCTTCTGCCGATTCCAATAGCATAAATCTTTATTCCCGCGTCAAGCGCGTTCTTCGCAGCAGTCTCCGGATCAATGTTACCGGCGTTATTTCTCCCGTCGGTAAGCAGAACCATGATTTTAGTTTTGCTGGTTGAATTTGAAAGGAGAAAAGCTCCGTAGGTTATACCCATTCCTATGGCAGTACCGTCCGGCAGAAGATCAAATTCGAGAGATTTTATCTGTTCTTTGACTAATTCATGGTCTAGAGTTAATGGGGCTTGAATTAATCCTTCTTTTGCATATACAACCAGTCCTATTCTGTCTCCGCTTCTCATGTCTACGAATGCGGACGCAAGTTTTTTTGCGGCTTCCAGACGATTAGGTGTAAAATCGGCGGCTCTCATGGAGCCGGAAATATCCATTACCAGAATAATATCGATTCCTTTCTTGTGTATTATCTCGGTTTCGTAGCCTTTTTGAGGACGGGCAAGACCGACAAACAAAAATGCGATAACTGCTAATATTAAGTAATCTCTGAATTTGGTGTAGAATTCGCTTGCAGGTTTTATTCCTACCCACGAAGTGTCAGAATAAAGAATACAGCCCGAAATTCTTTTCTTATTTAGAAAGTAAATAAGAGGGAGCAAAAGAAGACCGATGAGATAAAAGGGATTATTGAAGTGAATCATCTTTTTCCTCTTCTTTTTCCATCTGGTCTATAACAGTTCTTAGGAGCGCAACATCTTTATCGAATTCTTCGGATGTCGATTCCTCATCGGCAAATTTTATTAAGTCCCATTCCGGGAATTTTCTTGTTAAAGGAAAGAACAAAGCAAGTTCTTCTTTTTTGATTAAAGGAAGCAATTCGGAAGTGGTAACTTCCACAGCAGGAATTTTCACTTTCCTTTCTATGTATCTTCTGCAGATGTAAGATAAAGAGGTATAAAGTTTATTCCAGTTCCATTCGGACGTCTTTTCTTCCAGTATTTTTAAGTTCCTAAGAGCTTCTTCTGCCGGTTCCATTTGTTCGGTCTCGACAAATGCGTTTTTTTCCTTTCTTATTCTTTTAAACAAAAGATAAGATATAAGAGCGATTGGGATAATCAGCAAGTACAGAAGATAATGCCAGTTAAAAAACCCAAAAGGCCCCCAAATGGGTGATAAACCTTTGTTTTCAGGTTCTAACACAGAATTAACAAGATAAGTTACCTTTAAAGTGTCTTTGTTTGTTTTTAGTTTAAAATCCTGATGCCCAGTTGAAAATGATGTAAATTTTACCGTAGCCGTTGTATCCGTAAGTTTTGTAAGCGAGTCCAGAATTAATATATCGGGAAAGGAATCGGGCATTATAACTGAAAGAGATTCAGGCAGTTTTCCTTTTAACTCTGCAACTATTGTGTCTCCCACCGTTAAAGAATCAGGCTTTATCGTCAAGGTTAGTACTGAGAAGATATATAATACAATCAAGGCAGTCTCTTCTGGAAGAGACGATGAATGGAACCAACATAATCCTCTCCGGTCGCGATTTCTATTCTGTCGAGACCGTTTATATTAAACAATCGGTTCAATTCTTCGTCTCTAGCTTTTCGAATTTCTTTGAGTTTCTGAGTTAGTTCTTTGCCATCGAACATTCTTATTTTTTCGGTTTCCGCGTCGAGAAAGGTTATTTTTCCGTTTATTCCAAACTCGTTTTCAAGCGGGTCACGGACTATAATCGGAATAAGATCGAATTTCTTTGCCATAAGAGAAAGAGGCATCTTTATATGGTCAATGTTGAATTTTTCTCCTAAAAAGTCGGAGATAAAAAGAACTATGGATCCGTGACGAAGTACCCCTTGGGAAAATTCCATGGCCGGTACCGGATCGGTCATTTTGCTTTCCCCCTCGAAGAGCAAAATATCCCGAATTATATGAAGAGTGTGTTTTCTTCCTTTAGCAGCAGGCAAGTAATGTTCTACTTTATCCGAAAACATTAAAAGTCCTGCTTTGTCGTTGTTTTTTTCGGCTGAGAACGCAAAAAGAGCCGCTATTCGTGCTATCAGATCTTTTTTCTTTTCTTTTTTTGTCCCGAATTCTCCCGAACCGCTGCAGTCAGCTATTATAAAGATAGTTAACTCTCTTTCCTCTACAAAGCGTTTTACAAAAGGGTGATTCATTCTTGCCGTTACATTCCAATCGATATTCCTTATATCATCTCCGATGAAGTAGTCGCGAACTTCATGGAATTCCATTCCTTTGCCTTTAAAGGAGCTTTTGTATTCTCCTCCGAAAAGAGTGTTAACTACTTTTTTAGACTCTATTTCTATTTGTCTGACTTCTTTTAGTATATCTCTAATGCGTTCTTCCATAATTCCGTACAGCAATATCTATTACTTCTTTTATTTTTATAAAGCATAGCTCGTTTAATTTTGTTTCCATAGCAAATCAAATATCTGAAATTAAAAAGCAAAATGACAAATAAAAATGCAAAATTATCCCACCTCCCCAAATAGCAAAAAATGAGAAGAAATTCGTTTTATTAGAGTATTTGTTGCTTCTTTTTTTCTTACATTTTTAAACTTCGATTTGTCATTTTCCATTTTGATATTTAAATTTTACATTTCAGCGGCTTTGCCGCGTTATGGGATTTCAATTGCTTCTAAGATATCTCTTATTATATCTTCTTCTTTTACGCCTTCTGCTTCAGCTTCATAAGATAATATTATCCTGTGCCGTAGAATGTCGTACACCATAGCTTTTACATCTTCAGGGATAACAAATCCACGTCTCTGCAAGAAAGCGTGTGCTCTTGCGGCTTCGAAGAGGTATATGGAAGCTCTTGGGGATGCTCCATATCTGATATACACATCAAGATTTTTAATTCCGTAGTCGGAAGGTTTCCTGGTAGCAAATACTATGTCGATTATATAATCCCTTATTTTTTCATCGGCGTGAATCTTGTAAATGAAGTCTCTGAGCGAATTAAGTTTCTTTATGTCTAC
>CAZQNI010000210.1:0-3657 GCA_964594255.1 uncultured bacterium
GCTTTACTCTTCTTCGGTTTTTACGGATTTCTTCTTTTCCGGTTTCTTTTTTTTGCCTTCTACAAGTAATCCGGCTACGAAACCAATTATAAGGCTAACAAGTATTATTACTATCTGTGAAACTTGAAACGTTTTAAAGAAAAATCTTAATTCCGTTGTACCTGCATTATTCCATATAAGGATTGTAATAAGTATTAAGGATATAGCCCATATAGTTAGTTTTACTTTCACGGAAACCTCCTGTTTTTAGTAATTGTAGCGGGAAAAAGAGAAAAAGTCAAGGGGATAAACGGGACCGACGAGATTTGAACTCGCGACCTCTGGCTTGACAGGCCAGCGTTCTGACCAGGCTGAACTACGGCCCCAGTAATATCGCAAGTAATAATATGAAATTACTATCTTTTGTCAAGGTATGTAAGCCACTCATCACCCAAATTTTTTGAACCACAAAGAGCACAAAGAACACAAAGCCCCCAACACGCAACCAATTTTTATTATTTTTTTAACAACAAATTACACGAATAGCACAAATGATTTTTTTTTAACTGTTTACCATTCACTCATAACTATTATCTATTTTTAATTGAATATTATTAAATAAAAAATATATTACATATAGACATTAACAAAACATTTAAAAGGAGGTTTTATATGGTTTCAAGAAAGTATTTATCAATCATATTTATGCTTACGTTACTTGTTTTAATTGCTTGTGGGAAGAAAGAATCCTCTGAAAACGGAAATCCGGAAGCTGAGAAAATCGCAATCGAGGTAACAGACCAATGGCTCAAGTTAAACGATAATGGTCAGTATGCAGAAGGTTGGGACCTGACATCAGAATTGTTTAGAAAAGCAGTAGCAAAGGAAACTTGGGAAAGACAGATGCATGCTTTCAGAGAACCTCTTGGTAAATTAATAGATAGAAAAGTTATAAAAAAAGATTACATGACTTCAATGCCCGGGGCTCCTGATGGTGAATATGTTGTTATACAGTATAGTACGGATTTTGAGAATAAGAAAAACGCAATTGAAACAGTAACTCCTATGAAAGATAAAGACGGCGAGTGGCGGGTTTCCGGGTACTATATTAAATAGAGATAAACCACAGAGTACACAGAGAAACAAAAAACACACTGAGAACACAGAGAAAAAAACCAAATGTTGTTTTTTTAACTTCTTACTTAAAAAATACTATTTGTCTATTTTTCAATTTTATTATTTAATTTATTGAAGAAATAGTTTGACATTTTGCTAAATTTTATTATAATTAATAAATAAAAGCCAACACGCTATTTGCTTTACCGATATATAATTTGGTGGAATTAAATATAGTTTAAAAGTTAATATTTAGGATTTATAATTTGCAATTGAAACGATAATTATAAGGTGGTTAATATGCCGTTATTACTGATTATTTTTATTAGTTCGTCAAATATGAATTCATCATATTTGACTTTACAAGAAAACAAAAACAAATCTCAGCCTTTTTATAAATATCTGCTTCTTCCAGGTTGGGCACAAATTTCTTCGGGCGATCACAAAACCGGGTACATGCTTTTAGGTATAGAAACCACATTGATTACTGGATTTGTCATATCCGAAATTCAATATCTTTATTGGGAAGATAAATATAATTCAATAGATAATCCTTATACTCCCAATTTTGTTTTTGACAGTTATTTTTCAAATATGCGCGGTGCAGCTCGAACACGAAATTACTTTACGGCACTTATAGTTGCCAATCATTTATTTAATGGTGTCTTGTTTCGGGGAAAACCTAAATCGGAGCAAGATGTAAATTTCTTTATTAAACCAGATGGAATCACTATCGTTAAAAGGTTTTAAATTATTTGTATTTTTGTTGATTATAGCGGGATGTTCGCCTGAAAGGAACAATCCTCTTGATCCAATGGGGGAGGAATTGGCATGGATAAATATATATAGACCAGAAGCAATTACTATACTTCCAGGCGGAAATTTGTGCGTAGCTAATAGAAATGGGTTTACAATATTTACTCCTGAGGGTGATTCTATTGATCGTTTTTACCCTGCTGGAGTAGTAACCGGTTTAGATGTGGGATTTGGGAGGATACTTAGTGTTGATAGAGGTAACTTACGGTTATTTGCCCTTGATGGTGATTACCAGGGATTAATAGACCAATATGAGTATGAGATTCAACGGTTTTTTTTCTCAAATCTTACGGGAATATATGCTGATGAGAATTATCTCTATTTGGTTGATAGCAACGTAGTGATAAAAATGGACAGCAGTTTTGAATGTCTGGCAAGATGGGAGAGTTCCGAGAATAAAGCATTATATGATATCTTTTACAGTAACGGATATCTTTATGCTACCTTAAAGAATTCTATAGGTGTTCAGGTCTTTGATACCTCCGGAAATTTTATAAAAGAAGAGAATAAGACTGCCTTCTGGGTAGGAGATGAGTGCTTTTCCAGGTGTATTACCGGGGATAATTCAGGGAATCTATTCTTTTTTGCCTACAGTATATATTTTTCTTCACTTGATTCAACTTATCATATAGATGATGGTTGGATATGCGTGTTGAAAGAGATGAATTATGAAGGCACATCAGGGGAATTTTTACAAGAATTTTTGCAAGAGAATGATTTACTTGATATTGTTTACTATGATGGGTATCTTTATGTTACAAAGTACTGGGGTAACAATGTGAGAAAGTTATGGCTGGATGGATATATTCCTTAAGTATACTATTTATATTTCAATCTTTTGAAGTGGAAACACATACTCCTTCTTTAGTAGGGTTAATGGCTGAGGTTAATGATCCTACATCGGCTTATAATAACCCGGCTGCACTGGGTTTTATAAGTGTTGATAAAAAATTTCAGATTAACTTGCTTATAGACTTAGAAGCCAGCTTTAAACTAACAGAAAGCTATTTAAACGGAGAAATACAATCTTCTTTTCCGCAGATCATATTGGAAAGTGATGCATTTATCTCTTTATATGCTTTTAGTTTTTATTTCGCTATGAAATCATATCAGGATACATGGTTTCCTATTGTTGCCAGGAGATTTGGAAATTTTGCTGGAGGTTTTCAGCTAAAAGATAATAGTTTAAACTTAGGAACTCTATTTATGGTGAGCGATGAAATTCGTGTAGCTTTTGCTGGTAATATAATTCACGATCCCCTGCAATTGCATGGTCGTGGTGGACTAATATATCAACCCTCAGATTGGTATTATTTTGGAATTGATGTTTTTCCCAATTCGAGAAAGTTTAAGATAGTAAACTCTTTCCTGTATCAACGGTTTGGTTTTGATAATATAAGCATGGGATTAGAGATGGACAATGGGAGTAGAAATCCTGAATGGAAGACTTTTATTCGGGGGGTATTTTCATTTAAGTATTTCCAATTAGCTGTTGGCTGGAATTCTGGGCTTAGCTATTCTACTGATGTTATAGATGAACTCTCAGATTCATACGGTTTTAATATAATCTGCTCCACGAATTTTGGATTTTAGGTGGTTTATTCAACAGTTGACAAAATTTTTAAAAGGTTTAACATAAAATTATGAGGAAAGGTATCGCCACGTTACCATTACACTGGGGACGGGCGCCTAGATGGTTATTCGAAGAGATGAAAAAGCTTTCTCTCGGGCTTATGGAAGCCATGC
>CAZQNI010000211.1:0-3657 GCA_964594255.1 uncultured bacterium
CTTTGTGGTTCAATTTCGTTTTTTCTCTGTGGCTCCGTGTGAGAATTTGTTTTCGGATTCTTCGTTTTTGACAGCTTTGATTGCGTGCTGCAAACCTTCTATTAGTGAATTTCTGGTCATAACGTTTTGCATATCTATGCCAAGGTCTACAAGAGTAGTTGCGATATCCGCGGAGACACCCGTTATTATTGCTTTACTTCCTAATGTTTCAACGGCTTTTGCTGTTTTTATAAGCTGACCAGCCACCATCGAATCTATAACGGAGACACCCGTGATATCTATTATCGCATATTTTGCTCTATAGCGGTCTATGCTCTCAAGGATCGTTTGCGTAGCATTTTGTGCCCTATCGCTCGAAAGTGTACCGACGAGAGGCATTATTATTATTCCCTCCAGCGCACGTAAAACGGGGGTGGAGAGTTCACCAAGTAGATTTTTAAGCTGGATTTCCGCAACTCTTTGCGCCGTTACATCCTGAGTTAAGCCGACTATACCGATAACATTTCCCTCACTATCTACCATCGGGGCTTTGGTAGAGGAAAGGTAAACGGTTTCCCCTTCAGGGGTTGAAGATATCTCCGGTCTATTGATTGTTGGTTTTTTCGTTTTCATTATATGTTTTTCATCCGCTCGAGCAGCTTTCGCGAGTTCCTCACCAAACAAATCAAAATCGGTTTTCCCTATTATATCCTTTTCCCCTTTAACTGAAGGTGCTCCAGCTTGCTCCAAAAAATATTTAGTAACGCGAATAAGACGTCCTTCCGTATCCTTAAAGTATAGCGAAACAGGAATGCTCCTTAATAAATTCTCAAACAGATCTTTGATTTTTCTTAATTCTTTTAACTCTTTTAAGAGCTGCGCTTTACTTTTTTTATTATCTTCCATTTAAATCACCTTCTTTTTTACTTTTTTTACACTATAATTACATGCTAATTTTAATAATTTTTTACGGTTTTGTCAACTCTTAATCTTTGCAGATTCTAAGAATCTGAGTTGAATGGTTATATTAGGATTTGAATATAGGATTTAGGATTTAGTAATAAAACAAAAAAATCTTGTGTAATCTTCTGGTTTCTGTTTGTATGAATGGATTTTTGTCTTGACAATAGCTTAAAATATATCTATCTTTGAAACAAATATGAATTTTTTGCGTCAAATATTATGAAAGGAAAATATAATAATTTGCAAATAGATATTAAGAAATTAAAGGAGAAATCGGAGGATGAATTTGAAAAGTTTTTTAAAGGTTACCTCAACAGAATATACACAGTTATTTACAGGGTTGTCAGAAATCCGGCTACCGCGGAGGATCTTACTCAAGAGGTGATGATGAAAGTTTATAACAATATTCATAGATTTAAAGAAAAGTCACAGCTTTCGTCCTGGGTTTTCAGGATTGCTTATAATCATGCCGTATCGTATATACGTCGTCATAGAAGTACGGAACCAATAGAAAATTATGAAACAAAAATAAGGGATGGTTCCCCCGGACATCTTGCCCATCTTGAGAAAGAAGAGGTATCCAATTACATAAAGAAAAAACTAATGGAATTACCAGAAAATTACAGAGTAGCTTTAACTTTATATCATTTTAAAGAAATGCCTTATCAAGATATTGCCTATACAATGGGTATTAATATTGGAACCGTAAAGACATATATTCATAGAGGAAGAAATGAGTTAAAAGTTTTATTAGAAGAGGTTATTGGGGAGGAGAAATGAAGAGAGATATAAAAATTGAAGAAATGTTGGATTATATAGCCATTGAAGAAGCTCCAAAAGAATTGACTTACAAGTGGAGAGCAGAAGTAGAATTGCAGAAGGAGAGGAAAAGATTTTATGTGGTATTGCTTCGACCCTCTATCGTTTTTCCACTCGTATTTGCAGGATTGTGGTATTATTTTGTTATATTTAAGAAAGCGTTATTCGAATACTATTTATTGGATAGGCTTCGTTCCCTTTTCCAGGAAATAAGCCCGGTCTTCGAATCTTCTACAACTTCTATTGCGTCTTCAAATTATTACATTATTGGCGCGGGCATCTTTTCTATAATGCTTGCGACTATTTCTTTATTCTGGTTTTACCAGGGAAAGAAATTAAAATATGCGATAGTAAGAATCTGGTGAGGAAGTACCCTCGCATATAAGGTAGCTTAATTAATTTTGAATAAATTAGATTCTTTTTTCTAATACTTTAAAAAGGAGTAATTTTGAGCAAAAGATTAATCTTAACTATATTCTTTGTAGCTACGTTACCATTATTATTTTCTAACCCGTTTGTTAATATTACACGTAACAGGGAGGTAAAATATGCAGACCGACACAATAATATATGAAGAAAGCATATTTGCAAAATGGTTAACTTCCATATTGGCACTTGTCACCATCGTATTCTTTTTGATGTTGCTTTATCAAATTTTAGCTAAATCAACCAGCGGTCAATTTACTTATCCCTGGTTTTTATTTCTAATGTTTCTGCTCTTTTTAGGTTTTACCATTAACTTCAGGAAATTAGTAATCAAGATGAAACCTGATGAAATTTCTGTTAATTATGGGATTTTTAAGCGTATCATCAAATGGGAAAATATTAAGAAATGTTATGTAGACGAAGACTCATCCCTCGGGTATGGGGGTTGGGGTATACGTATAGGGAGTGGCAAAGAAGGGTTGAGATTGGTTTACAATCTTATAGGAAGGCCAAGAATAGTGCTTTCGTTGAAGAAAGGTAAATTTAGGGAATTTGTATTTTCTACTGCCCATCCACAGAAAGTTATAGAAATAGTATCAACGAGATCACCTATGAAAAAATCACATCATTAAATTAATATATTAAAAAAACCGACCAACAGTTAAAAATCTTTGTGCTCTCTGTGTGTTTTTTGTTCCTCTGTGTACTCTGTGGTAAAATTTATTTTTTTGGGGTGGGGTAGTATACAATCCCGGAATCGCTCAAAACAGCTATAAATTTATCATTGCCCCCGACTCTTTTGCCACCAAAGATAGAAAGAACGGTATCATTTAAAACAAGTGAATCATTAAATAGAAAACACAGATTTTTATTAAATTGGCAGAGATCTTTTACCCCCGGAATAAACTTTCTTCTGATAAATTTGCCGTCCCTTTTAAAAACACGAAGCGTATCACCGCTGTATAGATACAAAGAATCTTTTGAAAGAGCACAACGCTGTATTTCTTTCCATATTAATGTAATCCTGGCTCCGGAAACTGTCTGAACCAGGTACGCTTGTTCTCCTGCTATTAGAATTCCTTTTTCATCGGCATCAATATCATTTCCTCCTACATTAAGTTCTCCAAGAAATTCTCCCCATAAAGAATATTTTTGACTTATAAATTCAGCAGCTGAAGTTACCCAGATAGCGAAAGATGGCGCTGAAATAGATAAGGGTGCGAACATCGAATCAAGTGAAAAATGCACCTTACCGCTTTTATCCTCAACTATTCTATCTCTTCCGGAAAGTAATATCACTCGGCTTTTCGAATCTATAGTAATATCTGTATAAGTAGAATTAAAAAGAAAAAATAAAGAAAGAATTACCGTAATTCCATACATTTATTCAAGTATTTCTCCTGCTTTAATATGATAACCGTTTATGAAAGATTTTGCATCCATTTTATTTCTGCTCTGGAGTTGAACTTC
>CAZQNI010000212.1:0-3615 GCA_964594255.1 uncultured bacterium
GACCAAGACCACTTCCTTCCTGCTTGGTTGAAAAGTATGGGTCGAATATTTTAGGAAGATATTCTTCAGGCACTCCAATTCCTTCATCCTGGAGAGTTATTTTTACGTATTTGCCTTCCTGTAGATATAGTAAATTTTCTTTCTCAAGGATAATATTCTCAGCTTTTATATGTATCTTACCTCCCTCGGGCATTGCCTGATTTGAATTTATTACAAGATTATCTATTACCTGAGATATTTGTCCCTTATCCACTTCTACTTTCCATAAATCATTTGCAAAATGAAATTCACATCTAACATTTGACCCATGCAGGCTAAATTCTGCCGATTCTCTGATTATGTCTTCTATAGAAACTTTTCCCCTGATTGGTTCTCCGCCTTTTGAAAAGGTGAGGAGCTGTAGAGTCAGGTTTTTAGCCTGGATCGATGCCTGTTTGGCTTCTTCTAATATATTCTGATAATCTTCTCCGCCTTCCATTTGAACAAGGGAAAGATTCCCAAGTATTCCGGTTAGGAGGTTGTTAAAATCATGAGCTATACCTCCTGCAAGAACTCCCAGAGATTCAAGACGCTCTATTTTTCTTAGTTCCTCCTCTGTTTTCTTGCGCTCAGTTATATCACGTACGATTTCCCACATGCCATTTGGGATACCATCATCATCCTTGAGTAAAAAAGTCCTTAATTCTACCGGGAATACAGTTCCTTCCTTTTTAATATATTCCTTTTCATAAACATCCGAATAGCCTCTTTTAAGAACTTGTTCCTCTTTTATTTTCATCTCCATTTCATGCCACTTTTTAGGAGTTATATCGGTGTATTTTAACTTTTTTATTTCGTACTCGGTATATCCGAGCATATCTAAATATTGCTTGTTGAATTCAATTATGTTTCCTTCCATATCGGTACGAGCAAAAGCCTCCATCATACTCTCATAGAGATTTCGATATTTCTCCTCGCTCTCCCGAAGTTTTTCCAGCGCCTTCTTACGTTCTGTGATGTCGTGAACGACACCCACTATCATTGGTTCACCCTTCAGGGTGATTGCACTTATGTGTATTTCTGCAGGGTATACAGAGCCATCTTTGCGATGATGAGTTGATTTGAACCTGACAAAACCACCTTTCTGAAGTTTTAACCATATGTTTTTTCTGTCGTCTCTGGTTAAGCTTTCGGGATCGATATCGCGTATTCTCATATTGAGCAGTTCATCTCTTTTGTATCCTGTTAGATCGCAAAATGCCTTGTTAACAAGCAGCATATGCCCTTCCAGATTGTGAATAGAAACGCCATGCGGGAGATTCTCAATTGCTGCCTGAAATCTTTCTTCGCTTTCCCGTAATGCATCCTCTGATTTTTTGCGTTCGGTAATGTCCCGGGCTATACTTAGAATGGAGGGTTTCCCATGATACGTTACGAGGCTTGAGCTAACCTCCACCGGTATTGTCTTTCCTGATTTTGTTCTGTGAGCGGTTGGGAAGACATGTCTTTCTCCCATCTTTATTCCTTCGATAAGACGCCCTATATCTTCTGCGTTCAGGACGGGGTCAATATCAACGGTTCCCATGGTAAGTAATTCCTCTCTGGAATAACCCAGAACCTCAACAGCAGTATCATTGACTTCAATAAATTTCCCTTCGAAACTAATAACAAAAACAGTTTCATTCATTCCGTTGATTAATTTTTCATATTCTTCTTCAATTTCTTTCCGCCTGGTGATGTCCAATAAAGATGCCACGCTTTTATTGGTACCGGGAATCATATCAACGGTAACGAAAATATTTTTTATTTTTCCATACCTGTCGGCAAATTTGAATTCGTAATTTTTTGGTACGGAATCCGATTTTTTTCTTCTTTTCTCATGATACGCCTTCATTCTTTCCAGGTCTTCTTTCGCAATGAATTCGTTCCAGTTTTTCTTCCCTTCGATCTCTTTTTTTGAAAATCCCGATAGATTTTCAAACATCTTATTTGCTAGAGATATTATCATGTTTTCTTCCACTATAACCGTAGCAGTACCGGTGTTTTCAAAAACTGCCCTGTATTGACTTTCGCTAATTCGTAGAGCTTTCTCAGCTTTTTTGAGTTCGCCCTGAGCCTTTTCCAGATTCGCAACTCTCTTACGGATTTTCTCAAGTTCTTTTATAAGTTGTTTTTTTGTCTTGTTTGTATCCTTACTCTTAATGCCCACCTCCTTTTAGAGACTCTTAGTATTCCTACAAAAACGGCTCCAGATATTAAGTGCTTGACACTAAGTTGCTTAGGTTTTTAATATGTAAAATATTTATTAATGAAGACAAATTTTTTTATTTGAATGAAAGGTTTCTCGAATTTCAGTGTTTCATTTTTTCGACTTTTTCCTTTCGTATGCATTCCTCGCATTCAAATTCAAGAGTCGAGTATTTAACGTTATATTTTTCTAATTTCGTCTTAATCTTTGCTTTCAGATTCTCGATTTCAGCCATATTTGATATATCTGTAAAAATATGAGCATTCATAACATTCAAGTTCGAACATAAACTCCATAAGTGAATATTGTGAATCCCTTCAACGCCTTTAATTTTTTCTATATCTATGACAAGGTCATCAAAATTGATGCCTCTGGGCGTAGATTCCAATAAAATATTCAGCGAATCACGGATTACCGTAAAAGCCGAAAAGAATACAATCATTGCTATTATTCCCCCAAGTATCGGGTCGGCGATCGTTTTCCCGGTAAAAAAGATCCATATAGAAGCCATGATAACGGCCAAAGAAGCAAGGGCATCCGTGAGTACATGCAAAAAAGCCGCCCTAATATTTATATCATTACTTTCATGTAATTTAAAAGCAACGTAAAGATTCACGATTAGGCCTATAAAAGCTACAAAAAACATAACGGGACTTTGTATAGGCAAAGGTTCGGAAAGCCGTCTGATTGCTTCTCGGAATATCCAGCCGCTAATTCCAACTAAAAGCAAACCGTTAATAAAAGCTGCCAGAATCTCTACACGATGATATCCGAATGTTCTCGTTTTTGAGGGAAGTCTTTTCGCAATCTTAAGTGCACCCAGCGTAATAAAAAGCGAAAAGACATCCCTTAACATGTGTCCGGCGTCACCCAGTAGAGAGAGAGAACCGGAAATAAAACCGCCTATAACCTCGACAATAAAATACCCGGAAGTTAATACGATTGCGATTTTCAAGTATTTTTCCGTACCTTTATCTTCCATTTTTATTAAAATAATCTTAAATTAATTTAATTCTTAGTCAAGTAGGTATCACTTGAATATTCTTAATTTAATAAAGGTCCTATCGAAAAGATTATTAGATAATTAAATTAGAAAGCCTCTCCAATCGCAAAATGCCAAGAGGAATGACCTTCGAAATTTATTGCATAATCAAGTCTTAAGGGCCCAATTGGAGTATAAAATCTAATCCCAGCTCCCGCGGAGCCTAAAATATTAAATTGGTTACTTTCAAAGTCTTCCGAGAGCGATCCTATATCGGAAAATAATGCCCCATAAAAATTTGAAAACATAGGAATTCTTAGCTCACATGAACTGAGAAAATATCTTTCTCCGCCAAGAGGATTACCGTTCGGATCTTTTGGGCCTGCGCTATTCTCCGGGTATCCTC
>CAZQNI010000213.1:0-3599 GCA_964594255.1 uncultured bacterium
TCTATTAGAGTTTTATATAGTTCTTCAGAGTCCCTTAATGCCTGTTCTAACTTCTTTTTCTCCGTTGTGTCTCTAACGACTTCGAGCAGATTAGTAACATTCCCCTTTTCGTTCTTTATTGGATACCCTTTGATTAACCATTTCCTGCCGTCTGTTTTAATGATCTCTTGTTCTTCTACCTTTCCACTTTCAAGGGCTTTTATTAAAGGGCATTTTTCACATGGTTTGTTATCGTCAGTCCATATTTCGTAGCAATAATTCCCTTCAATTCCTTCGGATTTTGTGGTGGCTTTTTCGTAAGCAGAGTGAGCAGCTTTGTTTGCCCAAAGTATCTTATAATCGGAGTCCATTAGTGTTATCAATTCTGACATGGTGTTAAGTATTGTTTCTATTTGTTTGTCCGATTTTTTTAGATCTCCTATAATTTTTGCTTCTTCTTTTTTCTCTTTCTTAGCCAAAGATAGATTCCTCGTATTTACTCTTTTTAAATTGTTAAATGATTATATAGATAATTATAGGAATGGGAAAAGCTTTTGTCAAGTATGATTGTAAAACACAATATTTTTAAGGTTTCTACGTACCTCGTTTTTTGATGGTATCTGTTTTTTATCTTTTCCCGAAAGGCGGTGTTTTGCTCTTGACATTTTATTGGCTTCCTGTATATTTACAAACATAATGGGCCTATAGCTCAGTCGGTTAGAGCGTTCGCCTGATAAGCGAGAGGTGAGTGGTTCGATTCCACTTAGGCCCATTTTTTTTGTGGGGGTGTAGCTCAATTGGTAGAGCACCTGCCTTGCACGCAGGAGGTCAGCGGTTCGACTCCGCTCGCCTCCATTATGAAAATCTTATGAATCCGATTTTAAAAATAATTATTTTTTCCCTGCTTCCTATATCGGAACTTCGCGGCAGCATTCCTATAGGTCTTTCCTATGGGTTGCCTTTATCTTTAGTTTTTCCAATTGCAGTTTTATCTAATGCTCTCATTTTTCCCATTTTTTATTTCTTTCTCACATTTGTTCACAAATTACTCATGAAATTAAAATTATACAGGAAAACTTTCGATTATTTTCTCGAAAGAACCAGGAGAAGAGTTGGTCCAAAAGTTGAAAAATACGGTTATCTTGGTTTAACTTTATTTGTAGCTATTCCATTGCCTGTTACGGGTGCAGTTACAGGGACTCTTGGCGCGTGGTTTTTTAAAATGGAAAAGAAAAAATCTTTTTTGGCTGTATTTTTAGGGGTAATTATTGCCGGTTTAATTGTTAGTATTGTATCTGTTTTCGGTATACACATATTTGATATTTTCATAAAGAAAAATTTGTAAAAAAAGCCAGAGGCCAGGAATCCTCACGCTGTCCGCTACCCGCCATCCGCTTCCCGCTAAAAAATCTCAAGAGAGAAAAGGGATATAAGATTTAGGGCGGTCAGCCGTAAGCGGTAAGCCGAGAGCGGTTTCTGACCCAATACCTAAGTCCAATGTTGACTTTTAGGGTCTTGATGATATCATTTAAACTATGAAAAGATTAATCTTTTTTGTTTTGCCAATGATTTTTTTACCTTTTGCTTTATTTTCCTTTAATCTTTATTTTGAGCAGGTCGGAGAGTATGAGGAAAATGCTTTTTATACGGATGTAGAAGTTCTCGGCAGATACGCGTTTCTTGTTGCCGGAAACAAGGGTGTTCATATATTTGATGTGTCGAATCTCAATTTACCCAGGAAGATTTCTGTTATAGAATCGATGGATTGTAGTTATGCGATTGATATAAAAGGCTTTAATTTATATGTCGCTGATGGGATGGCGGGAGTGAGGATTTTTGATATTCGGAATAAAAGTAAACCGGAGCAGATTTCTTTTATACCGACGAGTCAAAAATCTTTGGATTTAAAAGTTTCAGGAGATTATTGCTTTGTGGCGGATGGCAAAGGTGGTTTTAGATTAATTGATATATCAAAACCTTATTTTCCTTATGAGATATCAAGTTGGGATGAATCCGATTATGTAAATTCGATCGCAGTGGCTCACGATTACGCCTTTTTTTCGGACGAAAAAGGTATCTTGTTGCTGTTGATTTCCGATGATCCTGATTCGCTTGATGAATATAAGAGAATTAGCGAGTTTAAGCCGATTAATAAGATTATTTCGAATGGGAGGTTCCTTTTTGCGGCTTCAAGTGAAAGGGGTTTGCTTGTTGCCGAAGTATCTGATGCTTCTCATCCTTTATTGCAGGAATTGCCAGACAAATACGGCAGTATTGAAGATATGTTCCTTTCAGGTTTTTATCTTTATGTTGTTCAGAATGGTAGGATAGGAGTTCTTAATATGTTGGTTCCTTTTAATCCCTATTTTTCGGGTAACATTTATACAAATGCTGTAGTATCTGCAGTGTTTGTCAGGGATAATTTAGTTTATGCGGCGTGCGGTGCCGATGGTTTTAAAATTTTTAAAATTTCAGAATAGTAAATTATCAACCTTACAGTTCTCTGAAGGGAAAATTTGTGATATTTTCCAGATTCTAAACACTTGCGAAAGTTAAGGGGTTGTATATATTCGAACTTACAATGGATTTTGATTTTATTATAGTCGGTGCGGGTCCCATAGGTTCTTATCTTGCGAAGTCTCTTGCAGAAGAGGGCTGTTCTGTAGGTGTTTTTGATAGGAAAAAGGAAGTAGGAGAAGGAGTGATCTGCAGCGGGATAATCGGAAAAGATGCCTACGATAGATTTAATTTACCGCTAGAAGCAGTTATCAGAAAAATATCTTCACTTAAAGTTTTCTCTCCATCGCTAATAGAATTAGAATATAATAAAGAAGAACCTTTTGCGTATATTGCCGACAGGAGAATCTTTGACAAAGAATTAGTTAAGGAGGCTTCGAAAGAAGGGGTCGAAATTTTTCTGGAAAGCAAGGTATTTGACATACAGAGAGAAAAAAGCAGAATTTTGATAAAGTATTCTAAAAATGGCCGGGAATTCCAAAAAAGTGCAAGATGTATTATTATAGCTTCGGGAACCAGTTTTACCCTTCACAAAAGGATAGGTTTTTCTGTTCCTGAGAATATACTATGGGGAAATAGAGTGGAAGCTATCGGTGGAGATGGAAATGGATCTGTTGAAGTCTATATTTTGAGTAAACCCGATTTAAGTTGTTTTGGTTGGATTATTCCTTTAAACGGACATACAAGAATAGGTGCCCTTTCAGGGAAGAGCAGCCGGGAACCCCTGGAAAGCCTTATATATAAGAGTAACGGAAGATTTAATGTAAATATGGATAAGGTAGAAAAGGCTCCTATCGCTTGCGGTAATTCAAAAAAAATAGCTGGTGAAAGAGCAATTGCGGTAGGAGAGGCTGCCGGTCAGGTTAAAACAACAACTGGAGGAGGGATATACTACGGTCTTATCGGCGCTTCTATAGCCGGGGAAATCCTTTTAAAAGCCGCTAAAACTAATAATTTCTCGGATAATACTTTAAAAGAGTATGAAAAAATATGGGCTGATAGGATGGGAGATGAGATAAGAAACGGTATTATGGTAAGAAATGTAGCGTCAAAGATTACTCCCCAGTTAGTTGACAATGTTTTTGGTTTTTTAAAGAAAAACC
>CAZQNI010000214.1:0-3596 GCA_964594255.1 uncultured bacterium
CAAAAAGAAAATAAGAAGCTTCGGGAATTATTCCTTCGGGAACATTGTTTGATTTCAAAACCAGATACCCCTGTCCTTCGAGTTTAACCTTTAGCCAGTCCACATCTCCCGTGGGATATACGGCTGGCTTTACTATTGAACCCGTTTCTACTAGTTTAGCTTCTTCCGGTTTATCGTTTGGTTCAAAAGGATCAAATTCTTTTAAGAAACTTGCCTTAATTTGAATGGCTTTTTCTGATGAAGCGTCATCATGATCATCTTTAACTACAAAATAATAGGTACCTCCTTCTGGTATAAAAACCGCATCCGGTAAATTGTTCCATCCTCTTATCCTTTGTTCTTTTTCTCCTTCCCATTCCTCATACAGGGCGAAAGCGACTTCCAGATTTAACTCCTCGGGACATTCCCCCGTCTGAATCTTCAAATAACCCTGCTCTGGAAGTTCTACTTTGAACCAATCGACATCTCCCTTTGGATTAATTCTTATGGTAAAAGATTCATCCAGAGTTATCCCAACAGCTTTTTCAACCGAATTGTTAGGTTCCTTATCACTTCCCCCTCCTTTTCCTCCACAACCACTAATCCAGGATAAAACAATAAGTAACAAAACCAACGGACAAACAAACCTTTTCATAACTACCTCCTTTGAGTAAATATTAATAAAACAAAAATAAATTAAAGGATTAACAATAATTATTTTAATGATTTTTTTTGATTTGTCAATTACTTTAACTTCACTTTCCGCCAAATTAATCGTATCTCTTTTCCCTCTAATTTCAAAATACTTCTTCTCAATTACTCTTTCTTAACTCTATATTTATTATAGAAAGCATAAAAATGATAAAAAGCAATTCGCGATATTGCTGTAATTGGTTATTTTGGGCTAACGACTCATGACTGACAACACATGACTTTTTTCTGTTCTGTCCCATGGTTAAATTGACTTTTGGCCTAGAGTTCCACCGATTTTTTCATGTTGACTAATTAAAGAGAACCGTTAACTTGTATATAAAAGGAGGATTTATGTTAAAGGGAAAATTTATCAAAATAATCTTGGTTTTTATCCTGATTATTCTCGGATTAAATCTGTTAACAAGTAACTTCGCCTCTCCCCTACTAAATGTAGAGGCTCAAGCCAGAACAAGAGACGACGAACCCCAGATAATTGATTTGTCAAACACCTCTGGCATTGCCTGCAGTGCTGACGGAAAGTTTGTATACGTAACCGGTCAATTCTATGACAGAGAGGAAAGAATTTCTGATATGGAATGCATCTTGCGCTCTGATAATTTCGGGAAACCCGAAAGCTGGCAAATAGTAGCAAAGCAAAAATTATAACATTTTTTAGAGGAGCTTTGAGAGAAGCTTAATTGTTGAGTAATATCGACAGGTTTTAATTAACTTAATAAATTTTATAACTATAGAATCAATCCAATAAATACAATGGTTGGTTTCATTCTTTAGTTTTATTGACCGGCTATTTAATCTATACTATCTCAGTACGACGAGTTTTTTCTCATCGGTGAATCTACCTGCCTCCATCCTATAGAAATAGACTCCTGCAGGTAAGTTTATCGAGTCGAAAACAACCGTGTGTTCACCTGCGTCAACTTCTTTATCCAACAATACTGCAACTTCATTACCGAGCAGATCAAAGACTTTTAGCGTCACCCTCTCTGGCTCGGGTATTAAAAAACTAATCATTGTTGTAGTATTAAGTGGATTCGGGTTATTTTGCTTTAAGACAAAACCTTTAACAGCATTTGAATTTTCATCAATACCAGTTGCCGGGTCCAGCGGGTGAGCGTCAAAAAACTTCCAAATCGAGTCGGTGGCTGAAATACTTGTAAGCCAATTATGACCATCTGAGGGTGTAGTGTATAAAACTATATCAGCATTACTGCTCAGAGCTGTCCATTTTCTAACCATGAGGTCTTCATTATTGATAATAGTATCCGGCTCTGTTTCACAATTATTTATTTCGACCCAGATATCGATTACGGATTCAACAGACGGAAAAACATATCCTGAGGCAGAGCCCCCCTCATAAGGTACAGCATCATCTTCCAATCCATGTAAATGCATAATTGGTACCGCTCGAACCGGATCGCATTCATCCAGCATCATTTGACCTGATGCGGCTGCAATAGCGGCAATTTTATTGGATAATTCAGCTGCCAGACGGTATGTCATTATCGACCCGTTGGAAAAACCCGTGGCAAAGATCCTGGTCGAATCTATATTATAATATACGGAAAGTGTTTCAATGAGTGCCGAAACGAATCCAACATCATTTATATCATTTGTCATTGCAGAACCACAGCAGTTTCCCGCATTCCAACTTGCGCCAGTTCCATTAGGATAAACAACAATAAAATTATTCGCATCCGCTTTGTCACTGAAGCCAGTCATACTTTCAAAATCATCTCCATCACCGCCTGCGTGATGCAAAGCTACAACGAGAGGCACAGCTGAAAGTCCATCATATGATGAAGGGACGTGTAGAAGATATGCCCTGTCAATTTCATCATAACGTAGGGTATCGTAGTCCTGAGCATAGGAAACCATAAAAAAAAGAAAGAAACTTAACACTATTGTTATACATAAATTTCTTTTCATCCTAATACCTCCTAATATTATTAGATTATTCTGCTATTTATTTTTGTCAATCTATAATTTACCCAATTCCATTATTTTTCAGACCATGAAACACACAAATCATGGGAATATTAACATAAACTTTATAAAGATGCAACTATTTTTTCGGTAAACGGTTGGATTTTTACGATGAAAGGGGGAAAAAGGAGAGGATTGGGTTTTAACAACAAAATATATACTCTTGATCTTTATTCACGAAAATTTTTATTGTTTTTGTACTTCTAGTAGTTAAATAAGATAGTTTTTTCGTGTATTTTGTGGTTAAATAACTTTTTTAGGGTTGTGTGGAGGTAATTTTGTGAAATCTTGTGTTTTCTGTTTTGATAAAATTGCTTGACAATGTTAACTTAGAGGGTATAATTAATAGCAAAGAAATGATAATATTTATTTTATTGCCTTTTCTTATAAACCAGGGAATATTAAGTCAAGCTGATTTTGATGAGTACCTTTCGCTTGAGATCCAGGCCGAAAAAATTGACATTGGTTTTGTCAGTCCCTTAAATTCTCCCATTGAAATTCCGGGAGCTATAAAGGGTACGATACAAGCGAATACCGAATGGGTACTTATATGTTCTGCAGAAGGAGATTTTTTGTCAAGAGAGGGAAACAGAATGCCTCTCGAGAGATTAGCCTGGAGAATCGAGGGCGGAGAATGGGTTCCTTTCGAAATGGGAGAGGATAAGGTTTTAGAAGGGCTTGCTACAGAAGAGAGCGGAAGACCTTTCTCCATAGATTTTAGGTTGGATTTCAAGTGGAAAGATGGCTCAGGAGATTTTTTGTCAAATATTGATTTCACGTTAATGAAAAAGTAAGGAGATATATCAAATGTTGAATTTATTAATATCCGTATCGTTACTTGTTTCTCCCCTGAGGTTAGAGGTAAGTTCATATCCCGGAGTAGTTACCAGGGAAATATCGGTAAAGAACGGGGACGCTTA
>CAZQNI010000215.1:0-3595 GCA_964594255.1 uncultured bacterium
TCCATTCGTGATCTTCAGTGTACAAAAGGTCTTTCGGTATTTTTATTTCCATTTCTCCTCCATTTCAATTCAAATGAAATATCAAAAATTAAAGAGCAAAATCACAAATGAAAATGCAAAATTATTAAGAGGCATTAGTACAAAGATTAAAAATGCATTTGTGTTATTTGTGTAATTTGTTTTTCTTTGTTTTTTGATTTCATTTTTTAATTTTGATTTGTAATTTTCCATTTTTATATTTGATTTTTAAATTCAGTTGCTCTGCTTCATTTCGAAACTCTTCTTTTAATCGTTCCATGTTTCCAGAATGGCGGTTTGATGATTTCTCCCGCCGTAACAGTATTTCTTATTTCAATTTCTACCTTTGTCCCTTCTTTTTCATACGGTCTATCTATATAACCCATTGCGATGGAAGAGCCAATATTCGGGGAGTAATTCCCGCTTGTAATTGTGCCGACTTTTTCTCCTTTTATCAATATTTTATTGCCATGTCTCGGAATTCTCTTGCCCGGCACTAAAATTCCAACAAGTTTCCTTTTTATTCCTTCTTTCTTTTGTTTCAGTAAAACATCTTTCCCAATAAAATTTTTCTTATCTAAAGAGACAACCCAGGATAGGTTCGCTTCCAGGGGAGTCGTTTCCGTAGTTATATCGTTACCGTAGAGGCAGTACCCCATTTCTAGCCTAAGTAGATCCCTCGAGCCTAAACCACAGGGGGAAAGACCGTCTCTTTTTCCCTCTTCCATAATTTTATCCCATATTTTTTCTGCTTTTTCGCTCTTTCCGTAAATTTCGAATCCATCCTCGCCCGTATATCCTGTTCTTGAAAGTAAAACTTGTATGTTTAGCATGTTTTCTTCTTTAGCATGATAAAACTTCAAATCCGAAGGATTGTTTTTTACAATTCTTCTTATAATTTTTTCTGATAATGGTCCCTGTAACGCGATTTGAAAACACTTTTTGCTGACATTCTGGACTTCTACGCCGTCTTTTTCATGGTGTTTGATCCAGTCAAAATCTTTTTCCTGGTTTGATGCATTTACTACTATTAAATATCTCTCCTTAAGCTTATAAACCAGAAGATCGTCTATTATCCCTCCTCTTTCGTTCAACATTACAGTATATTTTGCCTGAAAATCTTTGAGTTTAGATATGTCAAATGTTACAAGGTAGTTAATAAATTCTGTTGCGTTTCCGCCAGAAACTTCGATTTCGCCCATATGAGACACATCAAATAAGCCTGCAGAATTTCGTACGGCTTTTGTCTCTTCAAATATGGACGAATATTGCATCGGCATTCTGTAATTGGCAAAGTCTACCATATTGGCATTTAACTCCACGTGTTTCTTGTATAAAGGTGTTTTGTTTTTTTCTTCCATTTTATATTGATTGAATTTAGTATTACTAACAGATTAAATTTGTCAAGGCCTCTTGTTTAATAAGTTACCTTGGTTTAACCGAAAAGGTAGTTACAGCTATTATTAGTTTATTTTCCCGCTTTGGCATAAAGGAAATAGAATCAAAAAGCCCTCACCCAAATTCTTATTTAACCGACGGGTCTTCCGGCAAATCCAATTTCTTATAAAGTTCTCTTCTGCCACTCTTATCTCCTTCAATTATCTTACGGGCATAAGCGGCAACTTCTTTAGCGTATTCTCTCGGCACACAAATAACACCGTCGCCATCTGCAACAATAACATCACCTGGCCGAACAAGTACACCTCCGCATTCTATGGGCAAATTAACCGATTCCACCTCATTACGGCCCGGCCTTATACCACGACCGGCCTTTCTCAAATAAAGTGGAATCCCTTCTGTTATAATTTCATCCGTATCTCTTGATGTCGCATCAGTTACAACCCCCACACACCCATGTAATTTCCAATTCATAATATTAAACGAACCAATAGACCCCACGTCATTATCAGAATCATCTATAACTAAAGCAGCCCCTGCCCTGAGCAGGGAGACAAAAGGTTCAGATGAAAGTTCGTTATACCAATTACTAACCCATTTATTATACTCTTTTTCAGGCATTTTACCCGGGAGTGGTTCGTTGGCTGGCATGTACCGAACTGTAACAGCTATACCAGTAAAACGATGAGTGAATTTCTTTGTATCCCTCCACAAAGCATGGATCTCGGGATCCATTAATCCAATATTGTGAAGCCCAAAAGCATCCATACCGTCACAAACATCGGCGACCCTTAAACCCTCAAATGCTTTTAAAATTTTATTGTCTTCCTCAATTGTATATACCTCTGTCTTTATAAACCTTTTCCCATCACGTAAATCTTTTATTTCAGCTGTCTCGGCTTTCCCTGCTTTAAGATTTAACGCATCGAACAAAAAGATAAAAACAAACAAAAAACAAAAATACTTTAATTTAACCATAGTACCTCCTGACTATTTAATTTTTACAGAAAATGTTATTAATTAACAAATATCATTAACAACCAAAAAATCTACAGACTTTACAGCTTTGCCGAATCTTTCCAATAAAATTACTCTTTCTTTTCCTTTACCAAAGAAAAAAGCAAGATTGAAGCTAATCCCGCAAGGGCTGAGCCATATGCAAAAGCTACCAAAGAACCCAATTTTTGCCATATAAAACCAAAAATCACGCTTGAAGGAAATGCGGCTATCCCGATGGCCAGATGGTAGAAGCCGAAAGCGGTACCCTGAAATTTCTCGCTCACAAGGTCGCTCACAAACGCCTTCTCTACCCCTTCCGTAAGACCAAAGTATATCCCATAAAGAGCAAATAAGCCCCATATATGAAATATCCGGGAAGAAAAACCAAAACCAAGATATATAAGAGCGTAAACGATCCAACCGCTAACTATCACCTTTCGTCTTCCAATCTTATCGGACCATTCTCCTCCGGGGACCGAAGTCGCCATCTTCACAAAATGAAGAACAATCCAGAGAAGTGGGATAAAAGCAGTGGCGACACCCGTATCTCTTGCTTTTAAAATGAGGAACGCATCGGATGAATTACCAAGAGTAAAAAGGATAAGTATCAAGAGATAGGCTTTAAAATTTTTTGAAAGTATCGAAAACTTAAAATCTACACTCTTTGTTTTTACCTCCATTTTCTTTTCTCTTACAAAGAAAAATACAATAAAGACAGTTATAATCCCTGGTAGTAAAGCCCACGCAAATAGACTTTTAAGACTCATTCCAACTTTCAAAAGGATTATGGCACAAAGAGGACCGATTATTGCTCCAGCATGATCCATCGCTCTATGTAAACCAAAAGCCTTACCTTTAATATCCTCCGGCGCAGAAAGCGAGATAAGAGCATCCCTGGGAGAAGTCCTTACACCTTTACCCAAACGATCTATAAACCTTATAACCGCAACCTGCCACCAGTATCTGCTTAAAGCAATCATGGGTCTTCCGAACGCAGCCAGGGAGTAGCCGATTAAAATAAGTGCTTTTCTCTTCTTCATCTTATCCGAAATCCAGCCGGAAAACAATTTAAGAAGACTGGCAGTTGATTCCGCTATACCTTCAATAACACCTAAAGCTCCCGCTCCAACGCCCAGAACAGAAGTAAGAAAAATCGGCAAGAGAGGATAAATCATTTCGC
>CAZQNI010000216.1:0-3584 GCA_964594255.1 uncultured bacterium
TCTTCCTCTTACTTTGATAACGCTCTTATTTCTTTGAATTATATCAGAATCTTAAAGGGAAGAGAATTCGATTTCGTTCCCTATGACAATAATATTTTGCTTGAATTCAGGTATTATCTCTAAGGAGGTTTTATGCTGATACAAATGGAAAAAGTGAAGAAAGATTACGCGTTAGGTAAAACGACCGTCCATGCAATTAGAGGAGTTTCTTTCTCTCTTAACGAAGGTGAGTTTGCCGTTATAGCAGGTCCTTCCGGGAGCGGCAAAACGACATTGTTGAACCTTATGGGACTTCTTGATGTGCCTACTTCCGGAAAGATCACCTTTGAGGGTAAAGATGTAAGCAGTATTTCGGAAAGCGAAGCTACAAATATAAGAAAAACACGTATCGGTTTCATATTCCAGACTTTTAATTTAATACCCGTTCTTACCGCGTTCGAGAATATAGAACTTCCCCTTATTTTAAAAGGGAAAAGAGAGGAAGACAGAGAAGAAAGAACAAAGCGGATACTTAAAGAAACAGGTATCAGCGACATAGCTTCCCATAAACCGGATGAACTTTCGGGCGGACAGAGGCAGAGGGTGGCTATAGCCCGTGCACTTGTAAGCGGACCGGACATTGTTTTTGCGGACGAACCTACTGCAAATCTCGATTCAGAAACAGGTATGCAGATTATAAAGATTATGGAAAAGCTGAACAAAATGGAAGGTGTAACATTTGTTTTTTCCACACACGATCCGAGGCTCTTTAAAATCGCAGGCAGAAGATTAGAGCTTCGTGACGGTAAGGTCGTTAAAGATGTTGCTCAAAACGGCAATAAGAAATAGTTTAAAATATTTTAGAAGAAGCCTGGTTATAGTAATTTGTATCGCAATTTCTACAATTGCAATGCAAACGATGGACGGAATAGGCGAAGGGTTTAAAATCTCGGCTTTACGGTTTATGTTAAATCAGCAGGGGATGATTGTTTTCGAGCCCGTGAGGGCTGAACCGCTAGAATTTGCAGTTCATTCATTAGAAAAGTACGGAGACATCAAAGAAAAAATAACGGAAGTAATACCCGACGCCAGAATATCGGGTAAGATATTCAGTCCTGCTATAGTTGTGAAAGATAGTTTTTCAATCGAAACTCAGGTAGCTTCTGAGGATGATATTGAAGGTACAGTAATAGGTGAAAAAACGGCAAAAATGCTTAACAGCGGAGTCGGAGATACCGTCATTCTTTTTGGAAGCAACCGGTACGGGGGCCTCAGTGTAGTCCCGGCAAAAGTGGAGAGTACAAGTAATGATTTCAGAAGTATAAAAAAAGGCAAAGGTATCATGCTTCCTATTTCTCTTGCCAGAATGCTGCTTGGCTGGGGAGAAGAAGAAGTCAGGCTTGTTCAGGTAAATTTCGATGAATTCTGGAGGGCAGATGAATATGCCCAAAAGCTAAGAAGTGTTTTCCCTGATGTAAAAATAACTTCCTGGAGAGAGAGGTTGACTAATATCGAAGATCTTTTCAAGGTTACGGATTTTAAAATGAATACTTTCGGGGGAATAATTTTGATACTTGTTGCTGGTATTATCATGAATACAGTTCTTACAAGCGTTCTTGAACGGAAAAACGACATAGGAACACTTCGTTCGATAGGCGCTTCACGCATCTTTGTTACAAAAATGATACTTCTTGAGATAATTTTTATTTCCATAATCGGAGCTTTGATTGGAACCGGTCTATCTTATATTATTATCAAGTTGTTATTGAGAAGCGGCTTTTCCTTGGGAGAAGTGGGAGGAGTGTTTGATTATATGTCCGGGAATCTTTATCCAAAGATTGTACCGCTGAAATGGTTTGGCCATATTATTTTCGCTGTTATCTGGGCTGTCATATGGTCTCTTTATCCTGTTTTATACATTGTACGTATGAAACCGGTTGACGCTTTGAGGAAGACATTATGAACGCATTCAAATTGGGATTTAGAAATATAGGAAGAAACAGGAAACGTACTTTGATAAATTCGTTTACCGTTGCTACCGCAGTTATGGTAATAATTCTATTCGACGTACTTAGAGAAGGTCAGTGGAACGACGTAATAGAAAATTATATCAAAATGGGAACGGGACACATAAAAATTCATAAGAAGGGTTACGACAGAGAATCTGACAGACTGCCTATAAATAATCTACTGCTTAGTGATTTTTCGGCCGTCGAAGAGCGTATTAAAGGTATGCCTGGAATCGAGGCAATGTATCCCAGGCTGAAAGCAGGGGGTTTGATTTCTTACAGAGGTAAACAGTCGCCGGTTTTAATAAATGGTATGAACCTCATAGAGGAGAAGAAATTCGGGTTGTTAACTGAAAAAAGTGTAAAAGGTGCTATCCCCCGGTTAGGGGAGTATAAAGTGTTGTTGGGAAAAGAACTCTCGAAACTCCTAAAGACAGATGTGGATAGTATTGTTTTCCTCTATAGCAGAACCACTTATGAGACTCATAATGTTATAGATCTCGAAGTATCCGGGATATTTTCAATCGGTTTTTCAGATTTTGAAAAAACTAATATTTTTGTTCCGCGTGACATATTGCAAGAATTGATAGGAACAAATGCCATATCAGAACTTACAGTAATTCTTGACGATCCAAAAGAAACCGAAGCGATTGTAGATTCGCTTAGAAGTAAGTTGTCTTCGTTTGATGTGGAAATTTTCCCTTATACCCATTATATGGAAGATATTTTGAGCCTGCGCGGGATGCAGGAAAGCGCGACCGGTTTTATAAGGGGAATACTTTTGATTCTTGCGCTTTTCGGAATTCTAAACATGATGATGGTTTCTACCTGGGAAAGAAAGAAAGAGATCGGTACGATGAGGGCTATAGGATATGGAAGATTGCAAATTGTAGGAATTTTTCTTAGTGAAGGAATCTGGATTGGTTTATTGGGTGGGCTCCTGGGTTGTTTTATAGGTCTTATAGGAGCTTTATTGCTCCAGAATGTCGGTATCCCCATACCCACAGGGGCCCTGGAAGGTTTTAATATTCCTATGAGCACCCACATGTATGGTAAGATTATACCCGTGTTCTTTACCAGAGCGTTTTTTCTGGGAGTTTTTACGACTGTTATTGCCTCTTTTCCTTCTGCGCTGAGAGCTGCCGCTTTACCTATAATCAAAGCATTAAGGGAATATTGATTACGCGGCAAAGCCACTAATAATTTAAAAATCAAATATCAAAATGGAAAATTATAACAAAGAATTAAGAAGCCAGAAGTTAGAATACAGAATCCCATCACCACCCCAAAAAAATTAATTGAACCACAAAGTGCACAAAGATCACAAAGTTTTATATTTTTTGTTTTAACCTCCCAACTTTCTAACCTCCTAACATCCTAACTACATTAGGAACAACAAATTACACGAATAGCACAAATTTTTTATTTCTTTTTATCCCATCTGCCGTCTGCGGTCGTCCGTCATTCTTAGGGCTTTGCTTTAAGAAAACCCCTTGACTTATTGAATTTGCTAAATATTTTTTAAATAAGGTAAATAAACTCTTATGTATGATGTGACTATTATTGGCGCCGGACCCGCAGGGAGCACCCTGGCAA
>CAZQNI010000217.1:0-3584 GCA_964594255.1 uncultured bacterium
TTGAACTGTATGATGGTATGGCCGGGACTTCGGGTGAAGGAGATATAAAAGCAAAGGAAGTTGTTTTCGAGGAAGTTATGGGGTCAATAAGTCCGGAGGCTAAAAGGTTTATATTACAGGATAAATTGAAACTTAAACAGATTTCTTCAATAATAAAGTCGATTATAATGAGCTTTTCTGATGAAGAAATTGTGGAAATTTTTGTAAACAGAGTTCGACTTCTGGGAGTTTTTGATGCTGAAGATATACTTATGAATCTGACGCCGGAAAGACTGGATGGAATTTTGCCGGAGATCAGGGAAAAATTAAAAACGATGAATATAGAGGAAAAGTATATATCGGGGCTTGAAAAAAAGATTAAAGCAAAGATTGGGGAGAAGAGAGAAGCAGAAGGAAAGGTAGGAGGGAAAAGAAGAGGAGAAGTTAAAGATGCAGGAGCTGGGAGGGAAGAAAGAATCGTAACAGGTAATATTAAATCCTTTGTAAGTGAGTTTTCCGAAATTTCCGAAGAAGAATACGGGTCGGATCACATTTCTCGTTTTTTCAGCTCGGTGTGTCAACTTCAAAAAGAAGATGATAATAAAGTAGAAAAAATAAATGAAGGACTCGAAAACTTTGTAAAAGAATTCATAAAACAGTTTGGGAAAGATAATTTATTGCATGAATCTGTAAAAATCAGGAAGACATTCGAAAAAGTTCCGGATAGAATCAGAAAGGAAATTTTTATTAGGATTATCAAAAGCAAGAGTCCCATAAAGGTTACGATGGCTAAAATTTTGTTGCCTTTAATGGATAATGAAAGTATTGTTTCTATGATTGTTGTTTTAATTGAAGAAAGGCAGAAAGAAATGTTAGATGGATTTCTGTCTTCTTTGGAGAAGGAAAAGCTGTCGGCGGTTCGTGTGTTTGCGGAGGAGCGTTTAGGGCAGTTGGGAATTCGCGGCGATGAATTCTCAAAACTATGGCAGAAGTTGACAGCTGCTCCGAAAAGCTATAGGAGAAGTGGCGGGGTCAGCAGAAAAGCTTATGGCCGTTTGCAAGATAAGCTAAAGGCGAGTATTGATTTAACAGATATAAAATCTTTAATGGAATCTTTTTATGTAAGTCTTGAGTCAGAATCAACGGAGGTCAGGGTTAACGCACTTTCAAATATTAGGAACCTTCTCGAACAGCTCTTCAAAGGAGAGAAGATTGCCGTTATTCGAAGGATTGTAGATAGATTGATGGAATATGCAAAAAAAGAGAGAAACAAAGACGTTTATATAAAATATTCAGATGTTCTGACTGAGGTAGGTCAGAGAAGTGTAGTTATAGGGTATGATTTTTTGGTTAGTTCTATTGTTTCCTTTTTCGCGGGTGAAGTGAGTACTGTAGCGAAAGCAAAAATTATTATTCCCCGTTTAGCTGAATTTAAGACAAAGGAAGCAATAAATGTCCTGCTTTCTCTTTTGTGGGAAAAAGATCTTCGGAAAATTGTGGTGGAGAAAGTTGATGAGTTTGGGGTCGAATCTATTCCCTATCTAATGGAGTTATTGAAGGATTCTGAGGATAAGGAGGTCAGATTTTCACTTTTAAAAATTATTCAAAGTATCGGCAAAGAGGCTCTGGATATTGTTAAAAAATATCTTAACGATAAAAGATGGTATGTAAGAAGAAACGCCGTTTTGATTCTTGGAAACATTGGTAACAAGAAAGTTTTAGACGACATTTACGCATTAAAAGATGATCATGAAAAAGTTCAGATAGAGATAATAAGAACCCTGCGACATATTTTAAAAGAAGAAGCAGAAACGTATTTGTTATCTTTTTTAGATTCAAATTATCCTGAAGTACAAAAATACGCGATTTCTATTCTTGGCGCTATTCTTTCAGACGAAGGAGTGACAGCCTTGAATAAAAGATTACTTTTAAAGAAATTTTCGAAGGAAGCGGGAACGGAAATAAAAAAAACGATTTGCAAAATCCTGGCAGATAAAGGTAATAGCCAATCTGTAGAGGCGTTAACCCAGATAATTAACGCAAAAAAAGTTTTCGGAATACCGGAATTTCCTGAGGATCTTAGATTTGAGGCGGTTAAGGCTGTGGCTGAGATAGGAGGGGTGAGAGCGGAGACTCTTCTTAAGGATTTAAATCGTGATCGTTCTAAAAAAATTCGAACTTTCATTACGGGGAAACTTTCTAGAGGTTGAAAAAAGTTTGAGTATTAAGTGACCTGTTAAATCTCTTAAATCAACTTGACAAAAAGGGATGAACTAATATACTTTAAGCTAATTTATAGAATATATAAATTCCATGAAATCTATATTATGGGGGGAAAATGAATAAATCCGATCTTTTTTCTTTATTACAAGCAGGAGAAGTAAAAGCTATCCGTTTATGGTTCACCGATATCCTTGGTAAAGTTAAAGGTTTCTCAATTAGCCACAAAGAAGCGGAAAGAGCTCTTAATGAAGGGATAAATTTCGACGGTTCTTCTATTGAAGGTCTTGTGAGAATAGAAGAGTCAGACCTTACAGCAAAGCCCGACCTTTCCTCCACTTACATTTTTCCGGACGAAAACGGCAAAAAAACAATTATCTTTATTTGCGATATATATTATCCAGACGGAAAACCGGTTGAATCTTCTCCGAGACACGTTTTGAAAAATATTTTAAGACAAACGAAAAAAAACGGATGGGATTTTTTTGTTGGGTCAGAACTTGAGTTTTTCTATTTTTCGGGAAAAAGAGACCTCAATATTCGTGATACTAAAGGGTATTTCGACGTTCTTCCTTACGATAAATATGATGAAATTTCAGAAGAAATCGTAAATATTCTAAACGAAGTTGGCGTAGAAGTTGAAGTGGCTCATCATGAAGTTTCGGAAAACCAACACGAAATAGACCTTAGGTATGAGGAAGCCTTAAAAATGGCAGATCATATCCAAGTTGCAAAATATGTAATCAAAGAAACTGCTCGTGCCAACGGTGTATTTGCAACATTTATGCCGAAACCCGTTTTCGGACTTAATGGCTCAGGGCTACATCTTCATCAATCTTTCTTCAGTAAAGGAAAAAATATTTTCTACGACAAAAAGGACAATTATCATCTTTCGCCTATAGCCAAACATTATTCTGCAGGCCTTCTTAAATATTCAAAGGAAATTACTTCTATAACAAACCAATGGGTAAACTCATACAAGAGGCTCGTTCCAGGGTATGAAGCTCCTGTTTATGTTTCCTGGGGAAGACAAAACCGTTCAGCTCTGCTCAGGGTGCCTTCTTTCAAAAGCTCAAGTTCGTGCCGGGTAGAATATAGAACTCCGGATCCTGCGACGAATCCTTATTTAGCTATCTCGGCTATGCTTGGAGCTGGGCTAAAAGGAATAAAAGATAAACTAAAATTAGGAGAACCTATCGAAGAAGATATTTATGCAATGTCCAAAGAAAGGAAGAAGAAATTAAATATAGAAACACTTCCCGATTCGCTCTATACAGCGATACTGGAAACAGAAAAGAGCAAACTGGTTAGAAATCTCTTCGGTGATATGTTCTTTAATAAATACATTCAGAACAAGAAGAAAGAGTGGGAAAATTACAGAATCC